>DATAMS010000167.1:0-4953 GCA_036260495.1 Thermoanaerobaculia bacterium | reverse complement strand
AGCGATCGCTGAAAAGAACGTTGTAGGCCTGGGCGTGACGATCGCTGCTCAGCCACGTGTAGTACTCGTTCTGCAGGACGCGCGCGGCGTTGAGCGGTTGCGTCGAGCCGTGACAACCGGAGTTGGCGCAGGAGGCGACGCCATCGAAGTGGCCGGGGACGGATGGCGGCGTGGCGGGCGGGGTTGACGAGTTGGCGGGTTGCCCGGTTGCCAGGGTTGGCTGTTGCGAGGTTGCGCGGTTGCTCGGTTGCTGGGCGGGTGCCGAGTGCGTGATCGCGATGACGACGAAGACCAGAGCAGCCGTGAGTGGATGCCGCAGCGCGGTTTGGCGCGAGATCTGGCCGGCGGAAGGAATCGTGATGCTGCGTTTTCGTGCGTCGTTCATCGTCATCACCTCGTGACCGGCTTCGTACCCGGCGTCTCGCTGACGGTGTAGAGACGGCCGTCGCGGAGGTAGAGCCGCTGCATTTCCAGGAGCGTCATCGGGCGGGCGCCGATGCGATTGAAGATCGAGACCTGATTGCCACCTTCATCGACGGCGCGGTCGCGGTCGAGGCCTTTCGACACCGCAAGCGCCGGGCCGTGCGTATGGCGCGTGGCCACGAGGCGCGGCGCCGGTTCCGGACTGAAGCCGGCGTAACCAGGCGTCCACTCCGGCGACAGAAGTTGATAGACCTTGAGACCGAACTTTCCGTCGGCGACGTACGCGAATGTCGATGCATTCGTCGACGCCACCTTCACATCGTTCGCATCGTGCGAAAGATCATCGTGCCACGGCAGAATCGCGGGCTTCTCCGGACGTCCGACGTCGACGATGACCATTCCTTGTGCGCCGCCGCCGACGTATGCGTACGTGCGGGCGACGTAGACGCTGCGCGCGTCGGGAATCGAGACCCGGCCTGCCACGCGCGGGTTTGAAGGATCGGTGATATCGACGGCCGACAACCCGTCGCGCGTGGTCACGAAGGCATAACGGAACTGCACTGCGATGCCCGTCGCATCCTTCAACTCGGGAACGGTAGCGACGATGCGCGGCGCGAGCGGCTTGTCGACATCGACGATGACCAGCCCAGTTTCAGCGCCAACGAACACCCATCGTCCGGCCACGTAGATCGATCGCGCGCCGTTCAATGCGCCGCCGGGATTGAACGTCACGGCGCGCTTGAGGAAGTTGTTCGACGGATTGGCGTCGGCGAGCGTCGTAACATCGATGAGGATGAGCCCTTCTTCGCGGTCGGCGACGTAAACGTATTTGTAGAGCGGATGGATCGGCTGCTCCTGATTCTCCGGAATGAACTGCGTCTGCCGGTTGGGATCGACCGGCATCGTCGCCGGCAGCGCCACGGCCGACGCGAACTTGGTCTTCACGAACGTGCGCTGGCCAATTGGCGAGACAGGCGCGGAAACGATGTGCTCGGAGAAGTCCTTGTTATCGATGTTGGCGACGTCGTAAACACTGAAGCCTTCCTCACCGTTCGCGCTGTAAATGAACTCGCCGCGCATCTGCAGCGAGCGCGAGTCGCCATGGTGCTCGTGCGCGACCTGCAACTCCATCTTGTTCTGCTGATGTTTCGCGTAGTAGTCGGGATAGACGATCTTGTGCAGCGACGATCCGATGACCGCCTGCGGCTCATCCCACTCGGTGACGCAGACGCCTTCGAAGCCGCCCTTCCCTTCCGCGACGTAGGCGTAACGGCCGATGAAGTTGACGAAGTTCGTGCCCTGCAGCAAGAGTTGCGCGAGCCACGCGTTGTTGTCGTTCTCTTTCGTGACGTGGCAGCTTCCACAACCCTGCGTTTCGCGCGAGCGGACGGTGTGTGGCACGTGCGCGTTGAACGCCTGACTCGAATATCCCGCCGACGAGATCGGCGGTTGCTGGATGTAGATGCGATCGCGCAACGCATTCGTCGAGCTGATGACGAGCGCTGACGATGACCGCACCGGCGCGAGGCGATGTCCCTTCGTCGTGCCGTTCACGCCGAGCATGAAGGCGTCGGTGCGGATGACTTGCGGGTTGTACGACGCGTAGTTCCTCGTCTCCCCGCCCTCATAGTGATGCACCTCGGTCTTCGCGTTCTGTTCCTGCGGCAGGTGGCAGCCGGAGCACGACGTCATCCACGATGTGTGGCAGGCGTAGCAGGTCATCTTCGCGTCGGCGTGCGCGAGGTTCCCACCGGCCTTGGCGCCCCACGAGCCATCGCGCTGGATGGTCTTCGCGTACGCAGATTTTTCGTTGTAGTGCGGATTGCCGGGCGTGATCGAGTCTTTGACCTGGATCACTTCCCACTGCATGCCGGGATTCAGCATCGAGCGCTGATAGAGCTTGCCGTTCACCCAGATGAAGCGGCGCTGGCCGAACGGCGTCGTGCCGAGGAGCAGATCGGTGCCGCCCGGAGGCGCAGCCGGCCCGGATGTACGCAGATTCGTGTACGCATCGACGTTGCCGTGGCAGTCCTGGCATTCGATCTCGATGTTGTTCCCGTACTCCGCGTAGATCTGGCCGTTGCCATGTTCGTCCTGCGAGAAGTGGCAATCGGCGCAGTGCATCCCCTTCTCGAGGTGGATGTCCTGCAGGTGCACGGCCTTCTTGAACTTCGCGGGATCGTCGAACGAAACCTGCTTGCCGTCGGCGTCGAGCAGGTTGCCTTTGTGATCGCGTTTGTAGACGGCCATGAAGTTCCAGCCGTGGCCGTGGTAGTCAGCGAACTGCGTGTTCTTCGCCTGCGAGTTCAGATCGGTGACGTTCTCGAGGAACTTCTCATCGCTCCACAATCCGCGCGGCGCGGCGCCCTCGGGATTGGCGTTGAGCGACGCGTATCGCTCGGCCTGCGTCGGATACTTTTGCTTCTTCGGCCAGAGCAGCTCCGCGTCCGATTCGTAGTCCCACATCGTGTAGCCGAGGTAAGTGTTGACGAAGGAGTTGGGCTGATGCATGTGACACGACATGCACTGACTCGTCGGCACCGCGCGCGTGAACTGGTGGCGCAGCGGATGACCCGGCTCGTTCTTCGGAATCGATTTGTCGCTGGTGATCGAGAGGCCGGTGTTGCCGTACTGGCCGTAGCCGGCTGAGTGCAGCGGATCGCGATCGTTCGCGTAGACGACATGGCATCCGGTGCAGCCCGACGAACGGTAATCGCCGGGATGATCGTTCGTCCCCATGAACGATAGATGCGGATCGTTGAGGCGCGTTTTGTTGAGATTGATGAGCGCGGGCGAGATGCGCAGTCCGGTGCCGCGACCGCGATTGCCGAGGCGGATGTCCGGCCGGCCCGCATCAACCTCGGGACTCGGGTTGCCGATGTCGGGGAACGAGCTCGATCCGGAAATGCCACCGCGCTCGAACGCGCGGAAGTATTCGGCCGGCTGAAAAATCTCCCAGCGCGGCAGCGGAACGAGAACCGGCAGCGCGCCTTTCGCGATCTGCTCGGGAGTCGGCGGCGTGGCCGGCTTGAGCGACTGCGCGTTGCCCTCGCGGCTGTAGCTTTCGCCGAGGAGACCTTGTTTGCGGCTGACGAGACCGTTCGCGTAGCTGACCGCAGCCCAGAAAACCGCCGACGTCGTCATCGTGCTTCGCGGCACGGCGTTGACCTGACGCTGATGGCAGGCGCCGCACGTTTCCTGCGACACGCGGAGATCGCCCGGGTTGATGAACTTCACGAACTCCGGCGGCTCCTGCAGCAACGCCGTGTACGTTCGCTGCGGATTCGCCGATGTTTTCCAAACCTCGGGATGCAGCGGTTTGACGTGCGCGGCTTCCTTCGTCCGGGCGTTGCCGTCGCCGCCGTGGCAATCGGTGCAGGCGAGTTTCACGGCGGCCGAGGCGTGCATCGGTTCGATCCCGTTGTGGCAACTCAAACAGCCTGCGCTCTTCGCGTCGGCTTCGGCCTGCGTTTGCCGCATGAGCGCGGGAAGTTCCGGCGATGACTGCGCGCGGATGCGGATCACGGCCAGCGCGATGGTGAGAACAGCGGCGAGAAGAATCGTTATCCGTTTCATCAGAAGGTCAGAATCACATTCGTGAAGACGTGAACGAGCGGACGGTCTCTTTCATAAATGTCTTTGAATCCGCGGCCCGGCAAAAACAGCGCTGAGCCGCCGACGATGACGACGTTCTGATTGAGAAGCGGGCGGTAGCGAAGTCCGATCGACAAATCGGTCCCGAGCTCTTTGTGGATGTTGCCCTGAAATAAGATCGCTTCGACCGATTGCACGGCATCGAAACGAATGTAGTTGCCGGTGAAGATCGCTTTCAGTCGCGGCGTGACATCGACATCGAGTCCCGCGCTGGCGATCTGCACGCCGGGATTCACGTATTGCGGCTGTCCCTCATCCTTCGAACTGCGCAGACTCGTTAGCAACGAACCGCGTTCGACGAGGGCGACGCCCGTGCCCGCGAGACGGATACCGAGGCGATTGAAGAAGGAGAAGCCGCCGCCGGCGAAGTTGGGGCTGTCGAAGATCGCGTCGAAGCCGGAGGCTTTGCGATCGCGCGGAGTGCTGTCGCCCGACGCGTAGAAAAAAGCCAGCCGCGGACGGATCCAATCGCGATCGTAGGAGATTTCGAGCGCTGCGCTGCCCGCGCCGATCCTGACGCCGTTGCCAGCTTTGAGTTTCGGATCGGGACCGGCGATTGGATTCAAGTCGTCGTGACCGAAGACGTAGTAAACAGCATGATCGACATTGAAACGTCCGATGTGGCCGAGTCCTGATTCGCCGAGGTAGGTGGCGCGAATCTCGTGCGGCGTGAAGACGCCGACCGGCGCGGGCCGTACGAGGATTCCGTTGCGGTCGTAGTGGAACGTGGCCTCGTCGCGAACGTAGTGGACGCTGAACTGCTGCGTGTAGCCGTGCACGAGGAAGTCCTGCAGATAGACGTTGGCGATGGCGACCTGCTGATCGCGAAGCTCAAACGTGTTGAGGCCGGAGTTGGTGTCCTTCTCCAACCGGTCG
>DATAMS010000156.1:0-8693 GCA_036260495.1 Thermoanaerobaculia bacterium | reverse complement strand
ACTCCTGTGGTCATGACGCTGAGCATCTTCGCCGTGTACGTCATGGTGCTCTTCTCCGCACAGTCGGTGCTTCAGGCCCACGCGCGCGAATTCTCGCGGCGGTTCAGCGCCGTGAAGGTCACCGGTGCGCTCGTGTTCCTCTTCCTGATTCTGGCCGCGATCAATGGCCTGGCCACGTTCGGACTGGAGAACTGGAAAGCCCCGGCTCTGGCGGTGGTCGTCTACTGCGCGCCCATCCCGGCCGTGCTCCTCGGCTTCACCTATTTGCAGCGCGAAGAACAGATGTTTCAATTCTTCCGCTTCTATGCAGTCCTGACGTCGGCCGCCATGATCGGGACGCTCCTGGAGTACTTCAACGTGCCATGGCGCGTCCTGGGCACGGTTGCGCTCTCCGATGTCAATCTGCGTTTTCTGCCAGGGCTGGAGATCCGCATGCTCTCCGGCTTCTACCGTGCTCCGGACATCATGGGATGGCACGCGGCAACACTGACCATCATCGGCATCGTCATGACGCTGCGCGCGCGTTTCGTGCGCCTGGCGTGGCCGTGGATGCTCGTCACCGCATGGGGTTTTCTGAACTGCCTGATGAGCGGCCGCCGGAAGGCTACGTACATGGTTGCGGTTTTCGCGGCAGCCTTTCTGTTTCGCTATATCCGGCGTCTGAAGACCACGCAGGTGATGGCGATTGCACTCGCTGGTTTGGCCCTGTTCTTCGTGGTCCATAGGGTCGGACAGGATGAGGACGCCAGTGTCTATACACGCGGCACGGTGACGTCGACGTCCGAGGTCCTCGAGCGGCTGGAGGGTGGCCTCGTCGGCACGGTCGAGCAATTCGGTTTGATGGGCGCCGGCCTCGGCACAGCAACCCAGGGCGTGTACCACGTAGTCACCAATCCCAACCTGCTGATCGGGTGGCAGGAAGGAGGGTTGGGAAAACTGACGATGGAGCTCGGCCTCCCCGGCCTCTTCGCCGTGGCACTCTTCGCTGTCGCGGTCCTCTCGCTCATGTTGAAGATTACGGGACATCCCGACGTGGCCGGTTCATCGCAGTTTCTGCGAGCAGCGCTCTTCGGCATCGTGATCGCCGACGTCGTCGAATTTTTTGTATCCGCACAGGCGTATTCGGACGCAGGTTTGACGTTGATCAGCGCCTTCTTCCTCGGCTGCCTTTTTGCCAGTGCCCTGCTCGACGAGCGCAGCGCGGGAGACGCACCTTCGCACGAGCTGACGTTAGCGGCCGGCAAGAACCGCGAGCTGGCCGCCACCAGTTAGTGTCGTGTCCGAGTGAATTTCAAGGATCGCCCACCACGCCAGAAATTGAGAGCCGGGAACTGAGGGCCGGCAGATGAGACGTTAAGATTCACGGCGTGCGTATCCTCCACGTCGTGCCGACCTACCTGCCGGCCACGCGTTACGGCGGACCGATCTACGCCGTGCACGGACTCTGTCGCGCACTGGTCGCGCGTGGCCATGACGTGAGCGTGTTCACGACGAACGTCGACGGCCCGCGTGATTCGGATGTCCCGCTCGACATTCCGGTTTTCCTCGACGGCGTACGCGTCCGCTATTTTCGCTCCGGGCTCCGGCGCCTGTACGTTTCTCGCGATCTGAAGCGGTCGCTGCGCGCGGAGATGAAAGACTTCGATCTGCTCCATCTTCACTCCGTCTTTCTCTGGCCCACGTTCGCGGCTGCGAAGGAGGCTCAGCGCGCCGCGGTACCGTATGTCATCTCGCCGCGCGGGATGCTCGTGCCCGAGTTGATTCGCGAGCGGAGCCGATGGGTGAAGAACGCGTGGCTTCGCCTGTTCGAGCGGCGCACCTTCGCCGGTGCGCAAGCCGTTCACGTCACGTCGCAGCGCGAGCTTGATGATGCGCGCCGCACCGGCCTGCCGTTGCCGCGTCCATTCGTCATTCCGAACGGCATCGACATCGTTCCCCGGCCGGCTGTGCCGCGCGCTGCGCGAACGGTCCTGTACTTCGGACGTCTCAGTTGGAAAAAGCGGATCGACGTGCTCGTCGATGCGCTGTCAAAGATTCCCGAGGCAAGGCTCGTCATCGCCGGCAATGACGAGGAAGGACTGACGCCGCAACTTCAGGACCGCGCAAATCGGGCCGGCGTCTCGGCGCGCGTAACGTTCGCAGGCGCAATCGATCCCGAGGCGCGGTGGGAACTTTTGGCGCAGGCAACTGTTCTGGCGCTGCCGTCGCTGTCGGAGAACTTCGGCAACGTCGTGTTGGAGGCGATGATGATGGAGACGCCGGTCGTTCTGACCCCTTCCGTTGGCCTCGCGCCCGACGTCCTCGCCGCACGCGCCGGAATCATCACCGATGACTTCGGGACCTCACTCCGAACGTTGCTCGAGGACGGCGGTCTCCGCGCGGACTTGGGACGGAACGGACGCGCGCTCGTGGAATCAGAATTCAACTGGCAGACCGTGGCCGCGCGGATGGAGGAGGCGTATTGCTCGATCGCATCACGCCGCTGATCCTCACCCGTAACGAGGAAGCCAACATCGGCCGGACGCTCGCGCAACTGGCATGGGCGCGCGAAGTCATCGTCGTCGACAGCGTGAGCTCTGATGCCACGGCCGCGATCGCGCGACGATTTCCGAACGTGCGCCTGATCGAGCGCGCCTTCGATTCGCACGCCGCGCAATGGGCTTTTGGAGCAGCGCAAGTGGTGACCGGCTGGGTGTTGACTCTGGACGCCGACTACTACGTACCCGAAGCGTTCGTTCAGGAGATCGCGAACCTCGATCCGCCGGCGGATGTTGCCGGCTACGAAGCGGCCTTCACGTATGCGATCAATGGCCGGCCGCTCCGGGCAACGCTCTACACGCCTCGGGCCGTCCTGCTCCGCCAGGGAGCATTTGAGATCTGGCAGGATGGTCATACGCAACGTGTGCGTGTGAACGGCCGCGTCGAGCGTCTGCGGACGCGCTTGCTCCACGACGACCGCAAGAACCTCCGCCGCTTCATCGAGCGCCAGCGGGCCTACATGCGCCGGGAAGCGGAGAAGCTGCGCGCCACTCCATGGCGGCGCCTGCCCCTCTCCGGCCGCATCCGCAAACTTCGCGTCGTATCTCCGTTTCTCATCCTGCCGTACGTGCTGCTCGCGAAGCGCGCCATTCTGGATGGCTCCGCCGGTTTTCGATATGCGTACGAGCGATTTCTCGCCGAATGGATCCTCTCGATCGAGTTATTCAGGAGACGCAATTGAGTCCTCGCGAGCTCCGAAAGCGATCGTTCGACTGCCGCTTCGCCTCATCTCGCATGCGGGGCTGCTTCGCGATGGAGCTGCCGTGACTATCTGATTCTCGCAACGAAGCGATCGAAGATCAGATCGGAGACCGCGGCGCGGGATGAGGAGTTTGCGGCGTTTCTTCCTGTGGCACGGCCATATCTGAGCCGCGTCGTTCCCGACCTCATCGGAATGCCGCTGCGGGATTACCTTCGGCGGCGTCAGCTCACGTACGCGCAACATCTCCTGCGAACGATGCCGGTCACCGTTACGATCGATCGGATCGCGCTAACCCGGGTAGTTCCGGCGACCACCACGATGGTTCCTGAGACTACCAGGGTAGTCGCAGAGACCACCGCGGGTAGTTTCAGACTACCTGGGTAGTCCCAAAGACTGCACAAGCAGTTCCCGAGACTACTGGAGTAGTTGCAGAGACTACCCAGGTGGTTCCAGAGACTACCGGGGTAGTCCCAGAGACTACCCAGGTGGTTCCACCGACTACCGGGGTAGTCCCAGAGACTACCCAAGTGGTTCCACAGACTACCGGGGTAGTCCCAGAGACTACCCAGCTGGTTCCACCGACTACGGGGTAGTCCCAGAGACCACCGGGGTAGTCCCGGAGAACATTAGCGAGCTCAATCGGTGGGGCATCCTTGCCCGAGCGCTGTGCGGACTGAGGGCTTTGTAACGATTTCTGCCATGGGTGGCGGGGGGCATTTCTCACACTCTTATCCCAACTCACCCATCGAGCGCCTTCTCCCCCACGCTTTTCAGTGGGGGAGAAGGTGCCGAAGGCGGATGAGGGGGCGTTTGACTGTCGCGTCAACGTTGCACAAACGCTTGGCTCTTCAATTGGTGGTCACGCTCGCAACAACATGTGTCCCACCTTGCAAAACCCCTCATCCGGCTTCGCTACCTCGATTCATGGGAGTCGCTGATCGTGTGAGAAATGCGGGCTAATCGCCAGGACTTGCAAAGTCCTGGGCCCGTTTCACTGCCGAGAACTGCCGGTTGTTCAGGACTAGTTCACGGTCACTGCGTCGAGGAACTCGTACAGCCGTTCGAGAGTGCGCGCCGCCGATGCGCGCGCTTGTTCGCATTTCTCCGGCGTGTCGCATAACTGGTCGAGGAGCATCCGCGCGGTGCCGGCGTGCTCCACATCGGCGGTCATGTGCACGGAAAAGAACGCCACATCGCGCGGCTCGGTGATGCCGTACCACGCGGCAAGACCGTCGATCTTCGCTTTGGCCACCGCCGGAATCTGCGATTCGTATGCGTAGAGCGCGGCCAGACCTTCGTGCAGCGACTCGGAGCGGGCGAACGTCCGCATCGACTCGATCAGCGCGAGCGTGGCGGCATTCGGAGCGGCCGACGTGACATCCGCGCGATCGAGCGACAGCGCTTCGCAGAATCGCAGCCAGAGCTCTGGATGGTTCTCCGGACCGCGCTCTTCTTCGATCAGATTCTCGAGAAGATGCTGGCGGATGACCATGTCTTCCGTGTGCGCGTGCATCCCGCTCAGGAACGTCGGAAAGGCCAGCGCGTAGTGGTAATACTGGCGGCCATACTCTTCGAGCTCGGCGCGCGATAACTCGCCGGCGCTCCAGCGTTGATAAAACTCATGATTGAGCAGATGGCGTTGCTGCACTTCGGCATCGAGAAGGCTGACGACGTTCTCCATACATCCTCCGCAGACTGTGATTGCCGCAACGTATCACGCACGCCGGATCATCACGTCGCCCATCACCAGCAGATCCATCTTCGTCCGCAGGAAGCAGTCGAGCGCCTGGGCTGGGGTGTTGACGACAGGCTCGTTCTCATTGAAAGAAGTGTTGAGCACGAGCGGGACGCCGGTGACGTCGCGAAAGGCTTCGATGAGGTGGTAGTAGCGGGCGTTTTGGTTTTCATCGACTGATTGCAGGCGTCCCGATCCGTTGACGTGCGTGACTGCGGGAATCTGCGCGCGTTTCTCTTCGCGGATCTGGTAGACCTGCAGCATGAACGGCACTTCGTAGTCGGTCTCGAACCAGGAGCCGACTGCTTCGCGTAAGACGGACGGCGCGAACGGGCGGAACGATTCGCGGCGCTTGATCTTTTTGTTGAGAATGTCCTTCATGTCGGCGCGGCGCGGATCGCAGACGATGGAGCGATTGCCGAGCGCGCGCGGGCCCCACTCCATGCGTCCCTGAAACCAGCCGACGACATCGCCCTCCGCGATTTGCGCGGCCGTGCGGCGGCAGAGATCGCGCTCATCGCTGACGCGCTCGATCGTGCAGTTGGCGGCATCGAGATCGGCGCGACGCGCGTCGATCGATTCGTCGATGGCCACGTCGTCGTATTCCGGACCCCAGTACGCGTGCGTCATCACGAACGACTTCGTGTTGCCGAGGAGCTCGTTCCAGACCCAGTACGCGGCGCCGATCGCACCGCCGGCGTCGCCCGCCGCGGCCTGAATGTAAAGATCGCGGAACCGCGAGCGGTCGAAGACCATCCCGTTGGCAACGCTGTTGTAGCCGCAACCGCCGGCTAGGCAGAAACGCGGATTCTTCGTCTTTTCGTAGAGCGCGTTCGCCAGCGCGAAGAAGGCTTCTTCGAACATCGCCTGCATCGATGCCGCGAGGTCCTTGTGCCGCTGTTCGATCGGATCGTCGGGCGCGCGCATCGGTCCGAGGCGGTCGATGAGGTGCTGCGAATAGACAGGGCCGATGACGGGCATTCCGCCCTGCCAGACCATGTCGAGGCCCGCGCTGTGATGCGTGAAGTAATCGAGATTGAGGCGGAACGTGCCGTCGCTCTGCACGCGAACGATGTCGCGCATGGCATCGATGTTCGCAGGCTTTCCGTACGGCGCCAGGCCCATGACTTTGTACTCGTCGCCGTAGTGCGGAAAGCCGAGGTACTGCGTCATGGCCGTGTAGAAGATGCCGAGCGAGTGCGGGAATCCGATCTCGCCGAGCACCTCGATCTTGTTGCGCGAAGCGACGCCCCACATTGAGCTGACGAAGTCGCCGAAACCGTCGACGGAGAGGACCGCGGCATCGTCGAACGGTGCGACGAAATACGCCGAGGCGAGATGCGCGCGGTGATGCTCGACGTGATGCAGAACCGGTTTCAGCGTCTCGATACTGAAGGCCTGCCGCAGTTCTTCGTCGAGGCTGACGATCTTTGCGCGATTGGCGAGACGCTTGCGAATGGCGCCGATCGACGGGCGCTTCGCCAGGATGAATTTCGCGCGCTGGAAGAGGCGCGCATTCGGATCGCGGTTGACGGCGATGTGATCGACGTCGTTGAGATCGACGCGCGCTTCATCGAGGCAGTAGCGAATGGCGACCGACGGGAAGCCGGCCCAGTGCTTGATGCGGCGGAAGCGCTCTTCTTCCGCAGCAGCGACGAGTTTTCCATCGACGATGATCGCGGCGGCAGCGTCGGCGTGATGGGCGTTGATTCCGAGGATGATCATGGTAGGAGTCGCCGCCGGGCCGGCGGCGGTACAGCCGGCGGGCCGCCGGCGCTACACTCGCAAGTGGGTGCTGACCGCATAATGTTCGCAAACGCATGAGCGCGCGGCACGTCGTCTTCGTGAATCGCTTCTTCCATCCCGATCATTCTGCAACAAGTCAGATGCTCTCCGACCTCGCTTTTCATCTGGCGGGGCGCGGGTGGCGTGTGGAGATCGTGACCAGCCGGCAGCGTTATGACGACGCGGCGGCGCGTCTTCCGTCGCGCGAAACGACGCGCGGCGTGGCCGTGACGCGCGTGTGGTCGAGCAGTTTCGGACGCGGCTTTCTTCCCGGCCGGGCCGTCGATTACGCGACGTTTTATGCGAGCGCGTTCGTTGCTCTGTTCCGGCGGACGAGTCGGAAAACAACCATCGTCGCGCTTACCGATCCGCCATTGATCTCGGTCGTGGCGGCTCTCGTGGCGATGCTGCGGGGCGCCTCACTCGTCAATTGGACGCAGGATCTCTTTCCTGAAGTCGCCGAAGTCCTCGGCATGCGATCACTGCGCGTGTTACGCGGCATACGCAACTGGTCGCTACGACGAGCAAGAACGAACGTCGCCATCAGCGAGTCGATGGCGGCGCGGCTGCCGAAGGCTGTTGTCATTCATAACTGGGCTGATGCGTCGCTCCGCCCGATCGAACAAACGCAAGACCGGTTCGTCATCGGCTACTCAGGCAACCTCGGGCGCGCACACGACGCGAGCACGATGCTGGCGGCAATGCGCGAGCTGCGCGATGACAAGACAATCGAGTTTCTCGTCACCGGCGGCGGCGCGCAGCTCGACATCATTCGCAACGAACGACTGCCCAATGTTCGTTTTGCCGGTTACGCACCACTGGAAAAGTTGAGCGAGAGCCTCTCTGCTGCGGACGCGCATCTCGTCACGCTGCTGCCATCGCTTGAAGGGTTAATCGTGCCGAGCAAGTTCTACGGAATTCTCGCCGTCGCCCGTCCCGTGCTGTTCGCCGGAAGTGCGAATGGCGAACTGGCGCGTATCATCCGTACATATGACTGCGGAATGGTTGTCGAATCCGGCGACGGCGCTGCACTGGCGCGCTGTATCCGCGAGCTGGCGCAAAATCCCGAGCGCGCACGAGCGATGGGTCAGCGCGGGCGTTCGCTGTACGACGAGAAGTTCGCGCCGCCGATCGCAATGGCCTCGTGGGAGAAAGTCCTGACGTGACCGGCCCAGGCTCACGCGTGCGTCTGATCGCAGCAGCCGTGACGATGCTGGCGGCAGCGGTGGCGTTTATCGTCAGGCCGCCGGAAATGGGCTACGTGAAGACGCAGCCCGACGTGCGCTTGCTCGCGACGCGCATCGCGCACCACCCAACGGACTGGCCGGCGGCAAGCGCGCTGACCGAAGTTGCCCTCGACGCGAGAACGGACAAGCGTGTACTGCTCTGGCACGCCTCCTACGATCACGCCACGAGGCTCGCGCCCGAGCGCAAGGATCCGGCGAACGCCTTTGCGCGCGCGGGGTTTTTCCACTGGGCGGAATTGCCGGAGCGGGACCAGCGCGATGTCCTTTCGGCCTACGCCAGAATCCTGCGTGATCCCGCGGTCTTCGGACGGATGGCCGGGCCTATTTTCGAGCTGACCGGCGACCTTTCCTATCTCCAGAAAAACGGCCCGCAGACGGCGGATGCGATCGCACCATTGATCACGCTGGCGGTGTCGAAGGGCAGGTTCGCCGACTACCGCGCGCTGCGCGCCGAAATGCAGCGGAAGCGCCTCGAGGAATTCGCGGCACGCGCTTCGACAGCGACGCCCAAAGAGCTCATCGATGGGTTCACCAATCCGCCGTATCACAGCGATGCAGAGCCGCTGATCAAGGCCCTCCTCAACGAATTGCACCAGCATCCCCTTGATGAAGTTCCAAACCGCCACGATGTCGTCGAGGCCGTCGCCGATTACGCGTTGCGGCATGATCTCGAGCCGCTTGACGG
>DATAMS010000098.1:0-7331 GCA_036260495.1 Thermoanaerobaculia bacterium | reverse complement strand
GTGTCTTTTCATAGTCGTAGCGAAGACCGGCATCGATCGTCAGACGCGGACCGACGTGAAAGCTGTCGTTTGCGTAGTATCCCCACAGGTTGGTCTTCCACTCGACGTCGCCGTTCTGCGGACCGTACGCCTGCTGGAATGTGTTTGGCGTGTTGTTGAGGAAGCTGGTCAGGCTGTTGAAGGCGTACATGCCGCCGGCAAAGCGCGGGAATGAGTCGAACAGATCGCGATGGAGCAGTTCGAAACCTGCCTTGAGCGATTGTCCGTGCCACTGGTAATTCAGTGTTTCCTTGACCTGATATTTCTTCTCATCGGCGGTATTCGGTGTCGTGTCGGCGGCGCCGAAGAACTGGTTGGTTCCCCAGTTGATCGAGAACTCCGTGCCCGTAGCGGCCGCGGTAACCGGACGCTGGTCCCGTCCGACCTGTCCGATGAACTGGTTGAACAGGTTGTTGCTGATGACGGTGTCGCCTTCGAGGGCGATCTGGTAGAACTTGTCGACTTCGTTCGTCTGATTGAGTCCGAACGTCGTAGTCGATCCGCTGTCCGTCGTGTCGTACTTCGTGATGTTGTCGCGGAGGGACAGATGCGTGTTCGAGCCAACGGTTCCGTCGAGCTTGACCAGATAGGTGTTGAGCTTGTTGCCGATGTCGTAGCTCAGGCCTGACTCGTAGGGCTGGCCGACGGCAGTCTGAATCTTGCTGAGCACAGCCGCTTGTTGCGCCGCGGTGAGTGCGTTGAACTGCGCGGACGTGCGCATGTCGCTCGCGGCGCCGAAAAGTACGGGCTGCGTGCGCTTCATCCCGTCTGCATTGAGGAAGAAGAACAGTTTGTCGCGCACGATCGGGCCACCGACGGCAAATCCTGGCTGGTTGACGTCGATCGCCAGAAAGCTGTCGGAAATAGCGAGCGGAAAGTTCGTGCCGTTGATGTTGGCGTTGACGGTGAGCGGACGGGTATCGGCCCAGCTTTTCTTGCGGGTGTAGTAGAACAACTCGCCGTCGAGGTCATTCGAACCGCTCTTGGTGATGGCATTGACGACGGCTCCCACGCCGCGTCCGAACTCGGCGTCGTACTGCGTGCGGATGACCTGGAACTCTTTGATGGCGGCCTGTGAAAATGTGAAGGGCGGACGGGAGCCGCCCGTCTGCTGTCCGAAAAAGTCGTTGTTCGAGCTGGCACCGTCGATGTTGTAGTCCGTCGACAGAGGCCGTGCGCCGTTCGCGGTGATCGATCCGTCGAACGAGGCGGTGCTGATTCCGGGTGTGAGCGCGGCGAGCGAGCGGAAATCACGGCCCAGAAGCGGAAGGTTCTGGATCTGCTGGTTCGTGACCGACGCAGCCATACCTGTGCGCTGCGTGTCGATGACCGGTGCCACCGCCGAGACGGTGATCGACTCGGTGACCTGCGGAGCGATCTTCAGATCCGCCCGGGTGTCATTGCCGAGAAGAACAACGACGGAGGCCAGCGACGCTTTTCCGAGGCCGGCCAGTTCCGCGTCGACGCGGTACTTTCCTGGCGGAAGAAGATTGAACCGGAACTCACCATCGCTGCTGGTTACTTCGCTGCGATTCAATCCGGTTGCGGTGTTCGTCGCCGAGACTGTCACGCCTGGCAGCGCCGCGCCACTGGAGTCGGTGATGTGCCCGGTGATCGAGCCATTGGTGATGTTGCCCTGGCCGAATGCGGCCGCGGTGATGACGCAGCAGAGCAGCGCCATGAACAGAATTCGGGTACGGTTTCGCGACATAGAAATCTCCTGGTTGTGACTCGGTTTGGGGGAGGGGATGGACAATAACGTCTTTTTACACTACTTGCCGCAAATCCAATAGAGATTTTCCGAGAATTCGGCGTCACGCGGCGGTGCGCGCCGAAAACGGTTCTCTGAATCAGAAAAACGTTTTGCCGAAGGGGCTTTCTGTGGTCAGAAGCTCTTCAAAAACGCGTCATTCGACGAGAACTTCTGCAGTCTTTCCAGGAGCATCTTCATCGCATTCAGCGGATCGGTTCCGGCCAGGGCACGCCGCAGCGTGTGCGTTTTCGGAAGCACCGTCGGAGGAAGAAGTTTCTCCTCTTTGCGCGTGCCGGTCTGCGCGATGTTGATGGCCGGGAAGATGCGACGCTCGAAGAGGCCGCGGTCGAGCACGATCTCCGTGTTGCCGGTGCCTTTGAACTCCTGGAAGATCACTTCGTCCATGCGCGAGCCGGTATCGACGAGCGCCGTTGCGATGATCGTGAGCGACCCCCAATCCTCGGCGTTACGTGCTGCTCCGAAGAAGCGCCGCGGCTTTTCCATCGTCCGCGCGTCGATGCCGCCGGAGAGGATTTTTCCCGAGCCTCGCTGTTCGTTGTTGTAGGCGCGCGACATGCGGGTGATGGAGTCGCAGAGGATGACGACGTCCTGCTTCATCTCGACGAGGCGCCGGGCCCGTTCGAGCACGACTTCGGCGATTTGAATGTGGTTCTCGGCGGTTTCGTCCGAGCTCGAGGCGACCACTTCGCCCTTGGCCACGGAGCGGCGGAAGTCGGTGACTTCCTCGGGACGCTCATCGACGAGAAGAACGAAAAGGGTCACTTCGGGATGATTGAGATTGAGTCCGTGCGCGATGTCTTTCAACAGCGTCGTCTTGCCGGCTTTCGGCGGAGCGACGACGAGGCAGCGCTGACCTTTGCCGAGCGGGGAGAGGAGATCGATGACGCGCGTGGTCAGTCGCTCCGGTTCCGTCTCGAGCTTGAAGACCTCGTTCGGATCGATCGAGATCAATTCGGAGAAGGGGCGGCGCGATTCGCGATACTCCTCGAGCGCCATTCCTTCGACCTGCTCGAGGCCGACGAATTCGAGATTGTTGCCGGCCCGGCGCGCGCTGCCCGAAAGCAGCAGACCGGCCTGCAGATGCAATCGCTCGATGACCGGCCGCGGAACGATGGCGTCGCCCGGTTGCGGCACGTAGTTGTTCGACGGCTGCACGAGCAATCCGGTGCCATTCGGTTTGATCCAAAGGACTCCGGAAACGGGAGCGAGCTCGCCCGGCGGAAGATCGATCGGCGGCGCCTGCTGGGCGTCGCCGCTGTATCCCTGCGGCTTTCCGCCGCGGCGGCGCGAACGGTTGCGGCGTCTGCGGCCCGCACCTCCGCCCGCTCCATCGTTGAAGGATTGCTGATCGCCCGGCAGGGCGATGTTGCCATTGGGCTGGCTTTGCGAAGTGCCGTCTCCGGAGCCGTCTTGCCCGGGTGCACCTGCTCGCCGTCTGCGCCTGCGGCGCTTACGCGGTTGTCGATTGTCTGGCGTCATGCGTATTCAAAAACGACCTTTAGGTATTGCTCAGAATTCGAGTTTGGCCGGAAGCCGACGATCAGGCGGAGAAGACCATTCTCTGGAACGCCCGGCGGGATGCCTTACTGAGATCGTCGCACGAAAGGTGCGAGACGTAGTATGGGGAAGGTCGATTCCAAATGCAAGTGGAGAAGTTTGTTGGTGGTTCGGTGTCCTCGGTATTCGCCGGCGGTGAAAGACGAAATGTTGAATGTTTGATGTTGAGTGTTCGATGTTGAATGGGAGAACCGCCTCGGCATTCTCCGTTCTCCGTCCGGGCGATCATCGTCCAACATCCGCAATCGACGATGGCGCGTCCCCGCGCGCGCCCTCTGTTCCCACGCCCGATACCCGACACCCCACTCCCGACACCCACGGGAGCCATTCAACATTCACATTCACCATCCAACATTGAACATTTGCTTTTGACGTCGCGCCGGTCAGGTCAGGAAACCCGGCAGCGATCCCACACCCACACCCCACACCCTACCCCCCACCGCACACTTGTGCCAGAATGTCGAACATCCCGTTACGGCCTCGATAAGCCAAACGCCCATGCCTGAAACCATTCTCGTCGTCGAGTACGAGCCTCGCTATACCGACCGGGTCAAACAGGCCCTGGCCGGGCAGCCGTTTCAGGCGGCTTTCGCGAAGGATGGCGAGGAAGCGTTGCGGTTTCTCGAAGGCTCCCGTCCGCGGCTCGTCGTTCTCTCGTCCGTCGTGCCGAAGATCAGCACCGCCGATCTGATCCGTTCCATTCGCGGCAACGATGCAACGAAGAAGACGCCGATTCTGGTAACTGTCTCCGGCTATCGCGGCGAGAGTCCTCGCGCCGATGCCGCCCGCCTCGGCGCATCCGACATCCTTCCGAAACCTTATTCCGAGGGCGAGTTTCTCGGCAAGGTGCAACAGATGCTCGGCATCGCCCCACCGCTATCGCCGTCGCTCGACACCGATCTCACGATCCGCACGTCGAAACTGGCCGGCACCGCGGGTGGTCTCACTTCCAACGAAATCTTCGGCGAGCTACTCGACGATGACAGAGCCACGCCAAACGCAGCGAGGAAACCGATGAACCCCAAGGATGATGTCGACAAGATGTTGGCAGACACGCTGGCCGGCATGATGCCCCAGCAGAGAAAGACATTAAAGGATACGGCGCCGCCTTCGCCGCCGCCGGCCCCGTCACCGGCAGCCCCCGCGCCACCTCCCGCTCCTGCGCAGTCAGCGCCAGGCGGGACGCAGACCACGAAGCGGCCGAGCTCGCCCACGCTCGACAAACGTTTTCAGGACACGCTCTCCGGTCTGGAAAAAAACGCGCGCCGCACATCGCCCGGCACGACGCCAACGCCTTCTGTTCCGGCACCAACGCCAGCACCTCCGCCGCGTCCACAGCCGGTTCCGTCGCAAACAGCGGCAGCGCCTCTGGCCCGATCATCAGCGGAAACCGTTCGCATTCCGATTCCTGCGCTTGAGCGGATGCCGATCGCACAACCGGTGTTCCCGGCCGCCGTTCCGGAGCCGCATCCCGAAGAAGACGAGCCGTCTGACGGCACCAAGTTCGGTCAGTACGTCCTGCTCGAGAAAATTGCGACGGGTGGAATGGCCGAGGTCTGGAAGGCGAGGATGCGCGGCGTGGAGGGTTTCCAGAAGATCGTCGCCATCAAGAAAATCCTGCCGCACCTTTCCGACAACCAGGACTTCATCGAGATGTTCGTCGATGAAGCGAAGCTGGCCGCGCAGCTCAATCACAACAACATCATTCACATCTACGACCTCGGCAAGATTCAGAGCTCGTACTACATCGCCATGGAGTACATCGATGGCTACGACCTGAAGAACATTCTCAAAAAAGCGCAGGAGCGCGATCAGCCGCTCTCGGTCGAGATCGCGCTGTTCATCGCCTCGAAGGTTGCCGCGGCGCTCGACTACGCGCATCGCAAGCGCGACTTCGAAGACAAAGAGATGGGACTCGTGCATCGCGACGTCTCGCCGCAAAACGTTCTGATCAGCGAAGAAGGCGACATCAAGCTGTGCGACTTCGGCATCGCCAAAGCGGCGTCGAAGGCCTCGCACACGCAGGCGGGCGCGCTCAAGGGCAAGCTGCAATACATGTCGCCCGAGCAGGCATGGGGACGCAACATCGACCGCCGCTCCGACATCTTCGCGCTGGCCACGGTGCTGTTCGAGATGCTCACCGCGCGCAAACTCTTCAGCGGCGACAACGAGCTTTCGATTCTCGAGCAGGTGCGCGAAGCGCGCGTCACCAAACCTTCTGAATTGAACGATGAGGTGACGCCGCAGATCGACGCCATCGTGCTCAAGGCGCTGCAGAAAGATCCCGCCAATCGTTACCAGACCGCGGGCGAGATGCAGCGCGATCTCGATGCCGTGCTTTACAGCTTCCGGCCCACGCCGACCAGCGCGGACCTCGCCATCTACATGCACCGCCTCGCCTCGAGCACGGTTGTCGAGCAGCATCACCAGGAGCCGATGCCCGTTCACGAGCCGGCGCCCGCTGCGAACGAGCTGCGCCCGATCAAGCCGGTTGCCGTCGCTGCTTCCGCGCCGGCGGTCATGCCTGCCGCGATTCCAGCGACGACTACAGCAGCGAAGAAACCACCCATCGTGCCGATTGCCATCGCTGCCGCAGTCGTCATCGCAGCGATCGTTGGATTTCTGATGTTGCGAAAGCCGGCCACAACGACGGTCGCCGCGGCGGGCAAAGTCCCGGTCGCCGGGAAGCCGTTGATCGCGACGACGACGAACACGACGACTACCGCGCCAGTGACAGGATCGACGCCGCCCGCCGCCACCACCGCGCCGCTGATCGACCCTTCCAAAGTGAACGAAGAAGTGCAGAAGCGGATGGCCGCCGAGAAGACGCGGCTCGAACAACTTGCCCGCGCGCAGAACACGCAGGCCACTCCGGCGAATCAGCGCAACAACACGCCCGCTCCCGCGCCGCAACCGCAGGTCGCGCAAACAGTCGCTCCGCCGGTCGTTGAGAATCGTCCAGTTCCGGCACCGCAACCGCCTGCACCGGCACCGCAACCTGTCGCCGAATCGCGTCCGGCCGTGCAGCCCGAAGCGGCGCGCACGCAGCTCGGCGATCTCGTCTCGCAGGGAACCGAGGGACTCAATCCGGCACGCGTGTCGCGGCAGGCGGTGGCGCAATATCCGCCCATCGCACGCGTGCAGCGCATGCAGGGATCAGTAGTAGTCAGCGCCCTGGTCAACGAGAACGGTCAGGTGATCGACACGCGCGTCGTCAGTGGCGCCGCGCCGGTTCTCAACAGTGCCGCGATCGACTCGATCAAACGTTCGAGCTTTACTCCCGGAACCAAAGACGGCGTGCGCGTGAAGTCGTGGACGACGGTGCGCGTCGACTTCAAGCTATAATCGCTGCCCGTTCGCCCACTGACTTGGAGGAGAAATGACGGTCATCACAGATCAGCAGCGCAAGTTCTACGAAACGACGCTTCAGGTTACGAAGCAGGAGATCAGCGACCTGAAAGATCAGATCGAGGAAGAGCTTGCGAAGGTGAAGGACAGGATCGCCGAGCTGCAGAACGCGATCAACGCTTCGAAGCAGATGTACGCCGCCGCCTGCTCCCGCCTCGGCATCAACAACGACATGGACGACGAAGACCGGGAGTCGTAAGGTCCACTCGCGCCGACGAGAATTCAGTTTCGCAAACCAGAGTGTTCAATGTTGGATATTGAGTGTGAATGTTGAATGAGGCGGCCCACAGTTTCTTTTCGTTCAACATCTAACATTCAACAGTCAACATTCAACATTCGATTTTACCTGCCGGTTGTCCCCGCCATTCTTTGTTCGCTTCTCATCGCGTCGTGCACCGCGAGTGAGCCCGCACCGAAACCAACGCCCCAACGCATCGTCACCCTTGCTCCGAACGTCACGGAGATGGTCCTCGTCCTCGGCGCCGGCGACCGCATCACCGGAACGGATGACTTCTCCGCCGATGCCATTGCCGAAGTCACCCCCGGCCGCAAA
>DATAMS010000094.1:0-14293 GCA_036260495.1 Thermoanaerobaculia bacterium | reverse complement strand
GGTTTGGTAGACGTGTTGAATGACGCGCTCGCGTTGATCGCCCGACGGTAAATCCAGATCAATATCCGGCCACTCGCCGCGCTCTTCAGACAGAAAACGCTCGAAGAGCAGTTCCATCGAAACAGGATCGACGGCGGTGATGCCGAGGGCATAACAGACCGCGCTGTTGGCCGCGGAGCCGCGTCCCTGCACGAGGATTTTCTCGCGCTGGCAGAACTGCACGATGTCCCAGACGATGAGAAAGTATCCGGCGAGGTCGAGCTTCTCGATCGTGGCCAGCTCTTTTTCAATCTGCGCCTGCGCTTTGGCAGTGAGCGGACGAAAGCGCGTCGTCGCGCCGTTCCAGGCGATCTTGCGCAGGAACGACATCGGCGATTCGCCACTCGGCACTGGGTATTCGGGGAATTGGTATCCGAGGTTTGCGAGCGTGAAGTCGAGCGTGTTGGCGAGTTTCCAAGCGCCATCGAGCGCCTCGGGGAGATCAGCGAAGAGCGCGGCCATCTCGTCCGCACCTTTGATGAAACGCTCGCGGTTCACGCCGAGCAGCCGGCCGGCGTTGTCGACGTGTTTTCCTTCTCGGATGCAGGTGAGGACATCGTGCAGCTCTTTGTCCTCGGCACGCGCATAGCGAACGCCGTTGGTGGCGATAAGCGGTAGATGAAAACGACGGGCAAAGTCGACGAGGGCGATGTTGCGATGTTCTTCGTCGCGCCGGTGATGACGTTGCAATTCGATGTGTGTTCGCCCGTTGAAGATGCCACTGATCTTGTGCAGCAGTTTTTCTGCGTCATCAACGCCGTTCTTTGCCAGCGCGTTTGCGAGCGGTCCCTCATCGCCGCCGGTGATGCAATGCAATCCCTCGGCGTGTTTGGCGATGAGATCCCAGGTAAACCGTGCCTGCGCTTTCGGCCGGTCGAGCGCACCGGCAGTAAGGAGCTTGCAGAGATTGCGATAGCCGGTGTGGCTTTCGACGAGAAGCGTGAGCCGCGTCTCGCGCGCATTCGAGCGCGCGGCATCCATGCGCGTGAGCGTCAGTCCCGCCTTTTGCTGCTCATCGCCAAGCACGACCTCGGCGCCCACAATCGCGCGCACTCCCGCCTTTTTCGCGGCACCATAAAACCGCGGCGCACCGTAAACGCCGTTCGTATCGATGAGCGCCATCGCCGGAATGTCTTTTTGCGCCGCGTTGTGAATCAAATCTTCCGGCAGGCTCGCGCCGTCGAGGAAGGAAAACGCGGACGCAGTTCTGAGCTCGGCATAAGGACGGGCTTTCGGTTTGACCTCTTGCCATGCCCTTTTGCGTACTCGCTCCTTGCGCACGCCAGCGGTGACGTGTGTGAGAAGGAAAGAGTCGAAGTTACGGGTGGTCACGGTTGTTTCTGTTGATGGTTAACGCGGAATACTCCGAAGGGAGGAGAAAGATCGCGAAATTGCGAGCTATTCAATCGCCCCTCCGGGGCTTTTGTTCGGGTGTCCGTCTGACCCAGGACTGAAGTCCTGGGCTAAGGTCAAATGCGCCTACGGCGCTACGAGACCGCGTCGATTCGCGGGGTTTTATCGGCAATGAACAAGTCCCGGAGGGGCGACTGACGTTAGCCCAGGACTTCAGTTATTCAATCGCCCCTCCGGGGCTTTTTGTACGGGTGTCCGTCTGACCCAGGACTGAAGTCCTGGGCTAAGGTCAAATGCGCCTACGGCGCTACGCGACCGCGTCGATTCGCGAGGTTTTATCGGCAATGAACAAGTCCCGGAGGGGCGATTGACGTTAGCCCAGGACTTCAGTCCTGGGTTCGTTGATGCCCAGATCCCAAGTCCCGTAGGGACGATTGAAATCAACCAAATACGTACCGTTCGTCATACGAGATCCCGTTCTTTTTCAGGAAAGCGATGTACTCCTCTTCGAAGGTTTTGACTCGATGGTGCTTCTCCTGATTGCGAATGTAGGCAATCGTTGTGTCGCGTGCCGATGCGCTCACGCTGAAGGCGCCATAGCCTTCCTGCCACTCGAATCGATGACGGCCTGGAAAGGTCTCGTTCATGAATTTTGACGAACCCCCTTTGACTTCCTGCATCGCTTTCGCGATTGGCAGCGTTGCCGGAAGCGCGATGAGTATGTGCGCGTGATCAACGTAGCCTCCAACTTCAAGTGCCGTAAACCCATTGCTCCGCGCGATGCCGCCCATGAATGGCCATAGACGCGCACGCATCTCGCTGGTCAGAATGTGCTGGCGGTTCTTCGTACTGAAAACACAATGGACGAGGCAATTCGTATACGTGTGTCCCATATGCCCTCCCTACATCTCGTATCTTGCATCGACAAACCACTCCTCAGCCACACCACGGAAGAGGCGATAGATCCCGCCGCGCTCGAGCTCGACATCCCAGTACTCGCGGACCTCGGGGCGGTCGCTCCACCATCCTTCTTCAATACGCCAAGGGCCGGAGCAGATGCGCACCGTGCCGGAGATTTCGATCGTCGCGCCGACTTCGACGCGGGGTTTTGCTGACGGCGATGGAAGAGCAGCTGGCACGGGCTGCGAGCGGATCGAGGCGATCTGGATTTCTTTATCCGAGGTTTCCCGCGTCGTTACTTCGATCGCAATCGGAGGACGAAATGTGCGGACGGCGAGCAGGCCGCGCGCACGCGACGGTTTGCGCCGCACGTCCGGCGGTGGGGGAGGATCGAAATCGCTGATGGCGAAACGTTCGGGAAGATGGCCGTCGACGGTCATCGGCATGCCGACGCGGCCGTCGCCGAGGAGTGCGACGAGCTTGGCGATGGTGGTGGCTAATTTCTCCGGCGACATCGCGGTCGGACCGAAGAGCGAGAGTTGCGCGCGGCGCGGACGGTCAGGATGGGCGACGAAAGAGAAGCCGGCGACTGGCGCGCCGGGCGGTGTCTTTTCGAGATCGAGACGCATCAGCGTCAGCATCGTTTTCACGTCGCGCGTCGGTGCGGGGAGGTCGATGCCTCGCGCGTCGTAGCCGTCAGGATCGAGCGTCAGCGTGAATTCGAGGCGCTTGCAAGCGAAGCCCTGGATCTCCATCCGCTTCGTCAGGCGGTCGAGCGCTGCGTTGGCGATGAAGAGAAACGGCTCGAGGGCGACGAGCGGCCATTCCAACTCCATCCCTTCGCGAAATTCGGGCGGCATCGCGCGCGGCATGAGCGGCCGCGGATCGATGCCGCGCGCGGCCCAGTGAAGCTCGCGCCCGACTTCGCCGAGGCGGCTGGCGATCTCGCTTTCCGGAAGGCGGGCCAGCTCGCCGATCGATGAGAGCCCGAAACGTTGCAGCATCGCCGCCGCTTCGAGCTCCGGCGAAAGACGAGCGAGCGGCAGCGGCGCGAGAAATGTTCCTTCCTCGCCGGGCGCGACGACATTCGGCGATTTCGGCAACTCTGCCGCAACGCGCGCCGCCAACTTGCTTGCCGCGATGCCGACACGCGCGGGAAGTGAGATGGCCTCGCATGCGCGGATGGCCGCGCGGGCGAGACGGTGTTCGGGGGAATCGGTTTTCGGGAGTCGGGAGTCGGAGTTTCTCTGGTTCGCGCATTGGGCTTCGGAGAGACCAGTGTCTTCAAGTGGCACATCGTCGCTCCGACCCCCGACCCCCGACACCCGACACCCATCATCAAAATGCCTCTCCATCCCCGTGACATCGAGAAAAACGATGCCTTCGCCGGCATCTTCGACGCGCGGCGAGAACGACTCGGCGACTTCGAGCAGCGCTTCCTGCGCGGTGCGCTCGCATTCGGCATCGCGGCCGCGCGCGATCAATTTCGGCAGGAGCGAGCGAGCTTGCGTCAGCGAAAGTCCGGGATGGATTCCTTTTTGTCGCGCGCGCCGCGTCGCCGCGACGATGTGCGCGTTGTTGCCATTGCCTTCGACGATGCCCACCGCTTCGTGAAGCAGATCGGGCTCGCTGCGCAGCCGCGCCGCCAGCGCAAACATCGGAACGTAGAAACAGGCCAGGCGGGTCATGAGGCTTTGCGGGCTGGGGTGTGGGGCGTGGGGAGTGGGGGGTGGGCTTCGCGGGAGTCGCGTGTCGGGAGTCGGGGGTCGGAGATAGAACCCTCGCGGGAGTTGCGAGCGAATTGTGATTTGGAGAATTCGTCAGCGCGAATATCGGAATGCAAACCATCAACGCTCCGACACCCGACACCCGACTCCCGACTCCCGTAAATGCTCCCACACCCCACACCCAACACCCCACTCCCCACCACACTCTCCTCGCATCGAAAGAACACCGAGACGTTCTGCCCCGGCCGCAAGCGGCGATGCTTTTCCAGTTTCAGATGCGCTTCGATTCCTGCCAGAACGCGCGGCGCGTTCCCGCGGCCAAGCCATCGCGCGTGCGCTGCGTAGGCGAGGATCATCGCTTCCGAGGTGGTGCCGGTGAGGGCGTAGGGGGCGGAAACGAGGATCGTCGCGCCGTGCGATTCAGCGACGCGGGCCAGGCGGACCCACGCGGCGTCGGGCACGCGCCGGCCGGGCGGACGACGTGTCGCTAGATCAATGATGACGAGTTGGAAGCCGGTGGCGCCGAGCATCTCCGCGGCCGTCACTGTCTGCTTCATCGTGCGCGGTCGAGCCCAGAGAAGACGGCGCAGATCGACGCCGGCCGCTTCTGCCAGTTGCGGATCGAAGCAATCGCCCGCATCGATGAGCGCTGCTGCTTCGCCGATGCTGGTGGCGGCGGCAAGCGCGGCGATGACGATCGAGAAGCGCGTTCCGCGGCCGGCGATCTCGGTCATTTTCCCGCGGGCCAGTCCGCCGCCGAGGAGCGCATCGAGCGGAGCGATCGTGGTGGAGAGGATTTCTTCGCGCCGCTGGCGGGCCAGAGCGCGAACCAGTTCCGAGCCGCTGCTTAGCTTCGATGCGATCGACGCCTCGAGGCTCGCCCGCAGGTTGCGGATGGCGTCATGTTCGCCGGGCGGGATGGGCGGTGGATCGGGGAGAGGTCGAAGGACCGACTCCACCACTCGTGGAGTGGTTGCCGGAGTTGAGATCGAGGTTTGAAGGAGCTGGAACTGCGAGTCGAGAGTACGAGCGTGTACGGCCATGGGGAAGTCGCAGGTAGTAACTTAGGCGGTAATTGAGCGTAAGTCAATGAACAGTTCCTTCGCATTTCCAGCCATTAATTTCGGGAGGAATCCCTAGCTCTGAAGAACTTCGCGCCTTCGCGTCTTCGTGTGTGACACCGTTGCTCACGCGAAGCCGCGAAGAACGCGAAGAGAATCGCACGCGCCTCCGTCTGCTGCTATAATCCTCGCTTGTTCTAAGGTAAATTTTTCCGATGAACGGTGAATACGACTCGACTACTACGGTCGAGATCTTTGGTCAGACGTACAACGTTCGTGGGGAGGGAGACCCGAACTATTTAACGGAGCTTGCGCGGTTCGTCGATTCCAGGATGCGCGAGGTCGCAGCGCAGGTCGCTACGGTCGATCCCATGAAAATCGCCATCCTGGCGGCTCTCAATATCGCCGATGAGTTTTCCCGATTCCGGAAAGAGCGCGACAACGCGGCCGGTATCTGGATCGAGAAAACAGAGGAAATGTCGGAGCGGCTCGGGAAGATCATCACCTGAGCCTCAGTTTGAAGACAGGCAGTTTTCGGAGTCCCTGCAGAGTTCGTGATGAACGATCTAACTCTTGAACCGATGCTTTTTTCTTACTTCGGGTGCTCGCGTCTTCGGGCCGCGTGCACGCCGTCCTTCCGCGTGGCAACATTCGGAATATGGAGACGGTAGCCAAAACGGCACGGGTAGAGCGCCCAACCTGTTTCTGCAGGTTCAAGTAAGAATCCAACACACGGCTCAGGCGGGGTTCTCCGAAATTTCCTGGCGAAAGAAACGCGCAAGCCTCCCGGAACAGGGGGGCAGTTTTGAATATCAATGGATATGTGATTGCAGTGCTCATCGGCATCGCGGGCGCAGTCGTGCTCGCCGCTCTTTGGGCAGCCGTTTACCGCAAGCGCGCCGCCGCGCAGATCGATGAAGCACGCCGGAACGCGGACCGCATCCTCGATGATGCCCGCAAGGCCGCTGAGTCGAAGAGCAAGGAAGCCGACCTCGAGGTCAAAGAAAAACTTCTGCAGATGCGGTCGGACTTCGACCGCAAGTCGCAGCAGCGCAACGACGAGCTGAAAACCAGCGAGAAGCGCCTGCAGCAGAAGGAAGAGAACCTCGACAAGAAAACGCAGCAGCTCGACACGCGCATGGCCGAGGTCGAGAAACGCGACCGTGCCATCGATGCGCGCGAGAAGACTCTCGAACAACGCGAGGGCGAGCTCGGCGAGTTGATTGAAGCGCAGCGCCACAAGCTCGAACAGGTCGCCGGTCTGACCACCGACGAGGCCAAGCGCGAGCTGATCCGCGGCATCGAGAATGAGGCCAAGCTCGATGCAGCGCAGATCATCAAGCGCATCGAGACCGAGGCAAACGAGCACGGGAATCTCAAGGCTCGCAAAATCCTCGGCATGGCCATTCAGCGCATGGCTTCCGACTATGTCGCCGAGAACACCGTCTCCGTCGTCGATCTCCCCAGCGAAGACATGAAGGGCCGCATCATCGGCCGCGAAGGACGCAACATCCGCGCGCTCGAACTGGCCACCGGCGTCGATCTCATCGTCGACGACACGCCGGAAGCGGTCATCCTTTCCGGCTTCGATCCGATTCGCCGCGAGATCGCGCGCATTTCGCTCGAGCGCCTCATGCAGGACGGCCGCATCCATCCGGCCCGCATCGAGGAGCTGGTCGAGAAAGTTCGCCAAGAGCTCGATCAGAAGTTGTTCGAAGAAGGGGAGGCCGCTGCCTTCTCCCTCGGCATCACCGACATTCATCCCGAAGTTCTCCGCCTCCTCGGCAGACTTCGGTATCGCACCTCGTACGGTCAGAACGTGCTGATGCACTCGCTCGAAGTGGCGCAGCTCGCGGCGCTCATGGCCATCGAGCTGGGCGTCAATGACACGATCGCCAAGCGCGGCGGATTGCTGCACGACATCGGCAAGTCGATCGACCGCGAAATGGAAGGAACGCATCTCGAGCTCGGACGCCAGGTGCTCGAAAAGTACGGCGAGAAGCGCGAGATCATTCACGCGATGGAATGCCATCACGGCGACTACGACCCGACGACGGTCGAGGCCGTGCTGGTGAACGCCGCCGATGCGTTGTCCGCGGCGCGGCCTGGCGCACGCCGCGAGATTCTCGAGAACTACGTGCACCGCCTCGAGCGCCTCGAAGGAATCGCCAACTCGATGGAAGGCGTCTCCAAGAGTTTCGCCATCCAGGCCGGGCGCGAGCTTCGCATCATCGTCAACGCGGAAAAGATCTCCGACGAGCAGTCGATCTGGTTGTCGAAAGATGTCGCCCGCAAGATCGAAGCGGAGTTGCAGTATCCGGGTCAGATCAAAGTCACTGTGATCCGCGAAATGAGAGCGGTGGATTACGCGAAGTAGTCGCTGGGTTTCTGGGTTGCTCGGTTGCTGTGTGAGACCGTAGCAACCCAGCAACTGAGCAACCCCAGCAACCCCAACATGATCCGCATCCTCTACATCGGCGACGTCGTCGGCCAGCCGGGCCGGAAGGCACTCCATCAGAAACTGAATCACGTGGTCGATCGGGAGAAGATCGACTTCACGATCGTCAACATCGAGAACGCCGCGGGCGGGTTTGGCGTGACCGAGGCGATCATGCATGAGTTGAGTGAGTTGCCGATCCAGGCATACACCTCGGGCAATCACATCTGGGACAAAAAAGACTTCGTCGACAACTACGATCACTACGAGCATGTGATCCGGCCGGCGAACTATCCACAAGCCAATCCGGGAAAGGGACGTGTGATCCGGCAGACGGCGGCAGGCATCAACGTGGCCGTCGTGCAGGTCATGGGCAACGTCTTCATGCCGCCGTGCGACAACCCGTTTTATGTGGTCGATCGCGAGTTGAAAGAGATCGGCGACGCGGCGAAGGTCATCGTCGTCGACATCCACTGCGAAGCCACCTCGGAGAAGCAGGCCATGGGCCGGCACCTCGATGGCCGCGCCTCCGTCGTCGTCGGAACGCACACGCATGTGCCGACCGCGGACGAGCGGATCCTGCCGATGGGCACCGCGTTTCAGACCGACGTCGGCATGACCGGCGCGTACGATTCGATCATCGGTTTCCGTCCCGACGAAGTGCTCTACCGCTTTCTGATGAACACTCCGAAGAAATTGGAAGTGGCCAAACGCGATATCCGGCTGTCCGGCGCGATGATCGAAGTCGATGAGACGACGGGCCGCGCGTCGAGCATCATCCGGATTCAAGAACGAGTCGAGGACTAACTATGCGCCTCGGCGTGATCACGCTCGGGCACGTCCACGAGGGCGAGCTCGCGGCATTGACGCCGCATCTGGAGCATCTCGAGCAACTCGTCCTCGATGTCCCGTTCACCGATCCGCTGGCGAAGCATCGCGCCGAATTGAATCGCGCCGTCGATGCCGCCTCGGACGATTGGCTGCTCATCGTGCGCGAACGCGAAGTGATCGATGAAGCGATCGCCGCCGAGATCGCCGCGGCAATGCGCGCGCAAACCGCCTGGGGATTTCGCATCCGCTCGGTACCGATGTACGCCGGAAAACCGCTGCGCATCGGCGTCGATGAGGGCGAGCTGCGCCTGTTTCACCGGCGCCATCTCCTTCGCCGCGGCGACCTCGGCGTGCAAGGAACCGTGGTGCGACTGAACAACGTACTGCGATCAATCACCTTCGAGTCGGCGGAAGCGCATCGCGACTACCTCGCGAAAAACGGCGTGCCGCATTCGTTGCTTCGGCGTTTACTGCTCTTCGCGCATCACGCGCTCGTCACCCGCGCGCATGACGCGAACACGCTGCGCTACCTGTGGATCGAGGCTGGATACGATCACGGTGCTCAGGCCAAAAGCGAGAGCGCATGATCCGTATCAACGCATCGCAGCGACACGCCCGCTGCGTTTTCGAAGACATTGTCCAGCCGGATCAACTCCGCATCGGTGGTAACGAGAAGTTCCGCGCCCTCGGCGAGAGCGGTCGTGATGTGGAGCGCATCGGCGGCGCGAATGCCTCGGTGCTGAAGCTCTAGATTGCTGCACTGGGCGGCAACGACGAGCCGCGTGAGGTCGACCAGTTCAATCCGGAAGAAGTCCATTGTGGCCAACGTCTGTGTTACGAAATGTCGCGCCGGGGGGATAAATCGGCGCTTGGCGCGCGAACCGGTGTCAGGAGATTGTCGAACGAGCTCCGCGTACATGGCCTCTTCAACTTCCCAGCAGGTCACGGAGGACGTCATTCCAGTGTGACGTTGCCGGATTGCAGCGAGACATTTTTCGGCATCAGTTCGAAGACGCTCAGGCTCGCGGCCACGGCGCTTTGTCGAACGAAGATAGAAGCCGGGATGACCCTCGCTGACCAGATAGTCGATGAAGACGCCTGAGTCGAGATATGCCTTCACGCCGCAGCGCCAAGTTCAACGAGGAACTCCTCGGGCGTTTCGGAGCGAAGTACCGCGTTGCCTGCCTGAAGCAAGTCGCGATCGTAGGTCAGCAGAACATCGTATGAACGTGCGGTCGCGAGGATGAGAATGTCATTGACGTGAAGGGAGTGGTTTCGCACATCTCGAAGCATGGCTTGGAGCTCCGGCGACTCCGGGTTCGGAACCATAGCCTCGATCTCGACGTACGGCTCCATTGCCGCAAGATCCCGATCGTTGACCTGAGACAGCAACAATTCCTGCAAAACGATTCCGTTGACCGCGAAGGCCGCACGCTCGCGCACTTCCTCCGAGAAGAGATGCTGCAGCTCAGCCTTGCCCTGGAAGTACGCAAGCAGTACGTTCGTATCGAGAAAGACTCGAATCTTCCGCGAAGTCATGGTGAGCACATGGTACCAAATCGCCCACCTACGCCATCTGCGTCTGCGGCTGCACCAGCGGCCGGTCCGATAGCGCGCGCAGCGTACCGTTTGCGCGGAACTGGCGCGGCGACATACCGAAGCGCTCGCGGAACTGCTGGCGGAAGTAGTTCTCCGAATCGAAGCCGCAGCGGCGGGCGATCTGCGACACGCGCATGTTGCCGCCTTTCAGCAGCCGGGCCGCTTTCTCCAGCCGCTTCTCTTTCAGGAAGTGGCTGAGCAGGCGGCCGGTGATTCGGTGGAAGCGGCCGGAGACATACTGCCTCGTGTAGCCGAGCTCCTTCGTCACCGCTTCCACTGTGAGCTCTTCGTCTGCTTTCATGCGGCGGCGAACTGTTTTGATCAAGCTGCGCAAAAGCCCATCCATCGGGGCCTCCTCGTTGAAGCGCCGGGCGAGCCGCTGTACCCTTGCGGTTCAGCAATCCGGTCCGGCTATTAAGCTATTTAATTGTGGCCGCATTATACCCAGAATCGGCGGGAGATTTCGTGGAAGAGTCAACTTTTATTCGCAGCGTGATGTTGTTTCTCGAATTTGACGACGAAGAGTTGGCTGCCGTCGGCCGGTCGATGGTCATGAGCCGTTTCGCGGAAGGGGACGCAATCCTCGAAGAAGGGAATGCCAATCGCGCGCTGCACGTGCTGCGTAGCGGGCGGATCCGCGTGTCGCGGCGCGTCGGCGACAGCGAGGTCTCCCTCTGCGATCTCGTTGCCGGTCAGACATTTGGAGAGCTTTCCATCATTGAGGACGGAGTGGCATCCGCCACATTGCGCGCGGTGTCGGAGACGGAAATTCTGTCGATGCCGATGCAGTCGCTGGCGCAGTTTCTTCAGGAGCATCCCGCCGCCGCCAGCAAATTCTGGCGCGCCATCGCCGTCGAGTTGCGCCGCCGCCTGCTGCAAACCAACGACGTCGTCAGCAGCTACTTCGAGATCAACCGCAACCTCGTCGAGAACCCGACGTTCCGCGAGGCGTACGCAATGTGCAATCGGTGATCGCCGCGTTTCTCTTCGCTGTCATTACCTCGACGGCCGCTCCGCCCGGCTGTCCCGCGGGACCGATTGGTCTGGTCGGATGTTGCCGCGATGCGCCGCGGCTTCGGACGCGTGTCGACGAACCCTACCGGAAGGTTGCCGAGAAAAAACATCTGCACGGCATCGCCATCATCGAGCTGATCATCGATACGACTGGCCGCGTCTGCGCCGCGCGCATTCTTCGCGGTCTCGATCCCGAGTTCGACCGCGCCGCTCTCATCGCGCTCCGGCAATGGACGTTCCGCCCGGCCCGCAACTACTCCGGCAAGCCGGTCACCGTCGCATTCAATGTCACCGCGAAGGCAAAGTGACCGGTAGACTTCGTCCATGAGCTTCGCGCCGGTCCAGAAAGAAGTCGACGACTACATCTCGCAATTCAAGGAAGGCTACTTTCCGCCGCTCTCGATGCTGGCGCGCATGACCGAGGAGTTGGGGGAGCTGGCGCGCGCGCTGAGTCATCAGGCCGGATTCAAGAAGCCGAAAAGCGGCGAGCCGGCAGGCGAGGTCGCCGACGAGTTGTGCGATCTGATCTTCGTCGCCGTCTGCCTCGCAAATTCGCTCGGCATCAACCTCGATGACGCGTTCGCGGCAGCGATGACAAAGTATCGAACGCGCGACGCAGACCGCTGGACGAGGAAGTAGCTACTGCATTTTTTCCAGCGCCTCGCCCGTCAGCCGGAACACCGTCCAATCCTCCATCGGCCGCGCGCCGAGCGACTTGTAGAACGCGATGGAAGGCTCGTTCCAGTTGAGCACCGCCCACTCCACGCGCCCGCAGTTGCGGTCGCGTGCGATCTGCGCGAGACGAACGAGCAGCGCCTTGCCGTAGCCGCGCCCGCGAAACTCCGGTTTGACGAAGAGATCCTCGAGGTAGATGCCCGGCTGCGCGAGGAACGTCGAGTAGTTGTGAAAGAAGATTGCGAAGCCGGCCGGCGCGCCATCCTCCGAAGCGATCAACACCTCGGCCAGCCTCACCGCTCCGAACAACGTTGACCGCAGTTGCTCCTCGGTCGCCACGACCATGTGCGCGAGCCGCTCGTATTCAGCGAGATCGCGGATGAATTGCAGGATCTGCGGGACGTCGGATTCCGTTGCTTCTCGAATTTCGAATGCCATCGTGCATGCGATGATATCTGGATGCGCGCGTTGATTGTGATGAGTGTGGTTCTTGGGGTGTCGGTTGTCGGGGGTCGGGCGTCGGAGAGCACGGCCTCACGAACGAGCGCGGCGCCGAGCGCTGTCACTGCTTCGACTCCGACGAACCAATCGCAACCAGCCGCCACGAAACCCGCTCCGACCCCTGACTCCCGACACGCGACCCCCGCGCGACATTTCGACGTTCACGTCACCCCCGAAATGATCCGCCACAGCCGGATCTACGACGTCCTCTACTTCACCGACGTCGTCTACGGCATCGGTATCCTGCTTCTCATTCTCGCCACCGGCTGGTCGGGACGGATGCGCGACCTTGCCAAAAAGTGGGCCCGCTGGTCATTCGTCGCGGCGATGTTGTACTTCGTTCTGCTGTCACTCGTCACGACCGCGCTCACTTTCCCGCTCGACTTCTACGGCAGCTTCATCGTGCCGCATCAATTCGATCTGACGAATCAAAGTTTCGCCGGCTGGTTCGGCGATTTCGCCAAAGGGCTCGGCGTCAATCTCGTCATCGGTGCCCCGATCGCCGCTCTCGCGCTCTTGGGCATTCGTTGCATTCGCCGCTGGTGGATCGTGCTCTGGCTCGGATCGATTCCGCTGATCCTCCTCGGCGTCCTTGCCACGCCACTGATCATCGATCCGCTCTTCAACGACTTCCGTCCATTGCGCGACGCGTCACTGCGGCAAGCATTGCTCGACGAAGCATCGCGCGCCGGCATCGAGCAAAGCCGCGTCTACGAAGTCGACAAATCGAAGCAGACGAAAGAAATGAATGCCTACGTCACCGGCATCGGTCCCTCGGCGCGCATCGTCATGTGGGACACGCTGCTGGCGAAACTCGATCGCGACGAGATCCTGGCCGTGATGGGCCACGAGATGGGCCACTACGTTCTCAATCATCTCTGGTGGGGAATGGCCTTCGGCGTCGCCATCTCCTTCCTCGGATTTTGGATCGCGCAGCATCTCTTCGAATGGGGTCTCGCGCGCTGGGGCGTTCGCTGGAGCGCGAGCCCGCGCGGCGATCCGGCCGCGCTCCCGTGGCTGCTCGCCGTCAGCAGCTTGCTGGCCTTTCTCCTCTCGCCCGTCTACTCCGGCTACTCACGCCACGTCGAACACCAGGCCGATATCTTTGGTCTCGAGCTGACGCACAAGAACGAAGCAATGGCCAGCTCGTTCGTGAAATTCGCCGAGGATTCGAAAGCCGATCCGCGCCCGCCACGCTTCATCGAATGGTGGCGCTACTCCCACCCATCCCTCGGCCGCCGCATCGATTTCGTCCTCGCCTACAAACCCTGGGAAAAAGGCCAGCCGAACGAGCTATGGAGTGCGGACGTCTCGTCCGCGGCCATCAGGGCGTCCCGCCCTGATGGTCAAACTCCGCGGAAATAGTTTCAGTACACGAGCTAGTACTGACCCCCACTATTCGCAATCTTGTACGACACCCCGAAACGGATGCCGACGCGGCGATCGGTTTGGGGTATGTACTGCGTGTGGTTGGCGTAGGTGATCGAGAGCGGCAACGTCATCGTGTCGCTGATTTTTTGCGAGAACGTCAGCGACGCGACGAAGCGGTCTTTCTTGTTCGGATCGTTCGAAATGTTCCAGTAGTTGATGGCGAGATCGACGCGGGCATCTTTGATCTTCGCGTTCGTGAGCGGATGCCCGTACGTGAGCGAATAGATGAAGCTTTTCGTTTCGGGGCGGACGACCGGAGTGTTGGGCGGCACCACCATGAACTTGGTGAGGTTGACGCTTTCAGCGCTAGCTCGTTTGTATTCGATGGCGAATGCAAGACGATCGCCGGCATTGGCCTGTGATGCGGTATCGGAAAAAGCGACCAGGCGGCTGATACAGGCGGCGGCGTTTGCAGCGTTCGCTCTCCCCGAGGTCGTGTTCTTCGCGGGATCGCAAACGCTGTCGTTGTTTTTCAGGAATCGGTTGAGGCTCTTCGGCGAGAGCTCGAACGTCCCTTTCACCGACATCTCGTCGGGGCCGACGAGCGCATTGCGGTAGTGGTATGTCCCGCCGGCGTATGCCTGCGGTTGATTGTTGATCACTTTTGTCAGCGCCTTCACGATCGTCGTCGCGCGCGTCGAAGATTTCTGTTCCGCCGAGGCGGCGGCTTCAACCTGTGCGATCACCTCCGCCTGCTGCGTGGGATCGGTAATCTCCGAAAACTT
>DATAMS010000090.1:0-5660 GCA_036260495.1 Thermoanaerobaculia bacterium | reverse complement strand
GGATACAAAACGCACTGTAAGGTTTGTCTCATCGTCCGGCGCGAAGGCGGGGAGCTTCGCCGCTACGTTCATCTGTCGACCGGCAATTACAACGCCGTTACGGGCCGGCTCTACACCGACGTCGATCTCTTCACCTGCGATCCCGCATTCGGCGCCGATGCCGCGCAGCTCATGAATCTCCTCACCGGTTTCAGCGTCGCCGGCGTGCAGGAACTGGTAGAAGCAAAAGGCGGCACGCTGCGCTGGCGCGAGTTCGTCGTCTCGCCGATGGACTATCTGCGCTGGACGATCCGCATGATCGAGCGCGAGACCGAGAACGCGAAGGAAGGGAAGCCTGCGTTCATCGTGGCCAAGATGAACGCCCTCGTCGATCCAAGCGTGATCGAAGGGCTGTATCGCGCCAGCCGCGCCGGCGTGCAGATCGAGCTGCTCGTGCGCGGCATCTGCTGCCTCGTGCCGGCGATGCCCGGGTTCAGCGAGAACATCCGCGTGACGTCGATCATCGACCGTTTTCTCGAGCACTCGCGCATCTTCCGTTTCGCCAATGGCGGCGCGCCGGAAGTCTGGGTTTCGAGCGGAGACTGGATGCCGCGCAATTTCCTGCGCCGGATCGAGACGACGTTCCCGATCCGCGATGACACCGTCGCTAAGCGCGTCAGCGAACAGATCCTCTCGATCTCACTGGCCGACAACGTCAAAGGCTGGACCCTCGGCAGCGACGGAACCTATCGCCGCCGCACGCCCGGCGAGCAGCGTCCCGTGCGAAGCCAGGAGACATTCATCTCGATTGCCCGCGCCGATTCCGTGAGCGTCGGGCCGTACGAGGAGAGCATCCGGCATCCGGCCTCGATCCGCCGCAAAGCGAAGAAGAAGAAAAGGCATTAGGCGACAGCACGGCGGCGGGACGCCGCCGCGCCAGCCGGCGAGGACGCCAGCGTTCCTTCCGCGACCCTGCCGCTCGCGACGCCACGGAAGAAGAAACGGCCGGCGAAAAAAAACAGAAGAAGAAATGACGGAGCGCGGCCTCGCCGTTCCCGTCGAATCGCGTACGATTGCGCGGATGTCGCGCGCGCGATCCCTCCTGGCGGTTGGCGCCCTGCTTCTGGCGGCTCTCGCGCTGCGCCTCTCCACATGGAGTCGTACCTTCGGCGGCGGCCGCGTCACGATTGACGGACCTGACGGCTACTATCACCTGCGGCGCGGATGGCTGGCGATGCAGTCGTGGCCGCGCGTGCCGCAGATCGATCTCTGGCTGAACTTTCCGGCGGGCGGCCGCATCAGTTGGCCGCCGCTTTTTGACGCTCTTCTGGCTCTGCTCGCGCTGCCATTTCGCTCGCGTGCGGCGATCGAGATCATCGGCGCTCTCCTTCCCGCGCTCCTCGGTCTGGCGATCCTCGCCACGCTTTACGCTCTCGTCACGCAGATGGGTGGCCGGATGGCCGGTTTCTTTGCGCTGGCGATTGGGGCGGTCCTTCCTGGGATCGTGCGCTACACGCTCATAGGCGCCCTCGATCACGATCCCTGGTTTGAGTTGGGAAACGTCACGGCGCTGCTCGCGGCGGCGGCAGAGTCGTGGCCGCGCAGGCGGCGCGTCATCGTCCTTGCGATCGCGCTTTCGGCGCAGATCCTCGGCTGGACAGGCGCGATCGTGGGCGTCGGGATCGTGACCGTATTCGCGTTGCTCCAGAGCGAGGAGGCTTCACGCGTGCTGGCGATTGCCGCGCTGATTGCCGCAGCGATCGTGACGCCGTTTGCAGCGACGAGTACTTGGAGCGTGGCCACGTTCGAGGGCCTTTCATGGCTCCATGTCGCGGTGTTGTTTGGAGCGGCCTTCGCGGCGTCTCTGCGCGCACGTTTCAAGGTCCCTGCGATCGTCAGCGGCATCGCGTTCGCCATTCTCTTTGTTCCGTCGGTTGGGCCGTTCATGGGCGGCTTGCGTTACGCGAGCGGCGACGCACCAATCCTCGCGATGGTTGGGGAGGCTCAGCCACTCCTCCGGCTCTTCGGAGTCTTCGATCTGCGTCCGCTGCTCTTCCGTCTCGGCTTCCTGCCTCTCGCGCTGCTCTTGGTCAGGCGGCGGCACCTTCCGACCACGGCATGGGCAGCGATCACGCTGACACTCGCGCTCCTGCACTCACGATTCTCGTTCGATGCTGCGATCGCGCTCGCGGCGCTCGCCGGGCTGGTACTCGCGGAGCGCAAGCTGGTCCTCGCCGCATGCGGGCTCGTGCTCGCGGTACTCCCTGGAATCGCAGCCTATGTCCCGCTGCCTGGTCTGGCCGGCTACAACTTCTACACACGGCCTGACGTCATCCGCGACTACGACCTCGATCGCATCGCCGGCGAATTGCGCGCGCGGCCTGCGGGCGCCGTTCTCGCGCCGTGGTTCTTCGGCCATTTCATTTTGTGGCGCGCCGAAAAGCCGGTCGTACTCAGCCCCATGTTGTCGGTGGGACAGTCCGAGTTTGCCGAAGGCATGCGTTGGTTTTTTATCGAGGACGAGGCTGCAGCGAAGCGCGCACTTGACCGGTGGCATGTGCACTACGTCTTCGTCACGCCGGAAGTTCATTCGATCGCGACGAGAGCGGCGGTGGCAGGCATTGATGCGCGGCGGTACGACAATCCCAATTTCTATCTGCACACCATCGCAGCGCGGCTCACGTATTTCGCGAGGCCACCGGCCGGGTATCGCGAGATCGCGCGATCGCGTAGCTGGATTCAGGGACCTTTTGGACTTGTGCCGAATCTGAGGGTCTACGAGGTCGTTCCATGAACCACCTGTCTTGACCCGGGACGTCTCACCGTCGCCGCAAAACGCGCGGTGGCAGCATCCACTCCAGGTTCGCGCTGCCATCTGCGGCCAGACGCAATCCGTAGCCGCCACCTTTCTTTAGCTCGATCGCGTTGCCGGACTGCAGCCCCGTCATCGCCAGCATCGTCGTACTGAGATTCGGTTCGTGGCCAACGAAGATGATGTAGCGCGCTTTGATTTTCTTGAGCAACGCACGGAACGCAACGACATCGGCGTCAGGTTTCAGCGCGTCGGTCGTTTTCATGTGCACCGCCGATCCGTACGCCTTCTCCACCCACTCGGCCGTCTCGACGCAGCGGATCAGCGGGCTCGAATAGATCGCCTCGGCCTTCGGGAAAATCTCTGCGAGGCCGCGGCCGATCTGCTTCATCCGACGGTTTCCGGTTTTCGTGAGAATGCGCGCGTCGTCATCCTCGCGCGCGCCGTGCGGCTCGGCGATTCCGTGACGAAGAAGGACGATGAATTTTTCCTGAGACTCCACGGCGAACCTCCTCACATCGCTTCGAAGCGAACTTCCACTTCGAAAAGACCGGCAAAGTATTTCGCCCGTTTTCGCGCGCTGGCAATCTCGACCGCGGAATCGGAACGCGTTCGGACGGTGAACGTCGCCTGCTCCCGCGTGACGCGCACGGCCACATCGCGCACCGAGCGCCGGTGCCCGCGGTCCAGCGCCTCGGCGATCCGCAAAATGGCCGCGAGTTTCTCGACATCCTGCTGCTGCGTGTGCGTCAGCTCCGCGAAGTTGTCGTGCGACGCGGCGGGCGGCGCTTTCCGGTAGTAGCGCGCCGTGTTGGCGATGATGAGAATTTCTTCATCCGTGTATCCGCGCAGATCGGCGTGGCGGATGAGGTAGTAGCTGTGTTTGTGATGCGCGCGGTCGCTGACATGCAGCCCTGCTTCGTGCAGCACCGCGGCTGATTCGAGCAGATCGGTCATCTTCGCTTCCAGCGCGTGCAGTGCCTTGGTTTGATCGAAGATGCGCGCGGCCAGCTTGGCGACGTGCGTTCCGTGCTTCAGATCGACGTCGGTGCGTTGCGCGAGCGCGAGCACCGAGGCGTAGCGGAGCGAGCCGCCGATATCGTCGGGCTTTTCGAGCGCCGCCACGCGGCTTTCGAGCATCCCCTCGCGCATCGCCAGCGGACAGGCCAGCATCTCCTCGATGTCGAACGTCTCCAGCAACGTGGCCAGCACGACGGCTCCGGCGAGGATGCTGGTGGCCCGAGGAGCGTCGAGACTGAAGCGCTCGGCGCGCTCGCCGGAGGTCATCGACGCGAGCACTGGAATCAGACTCTGCACCGCGCTTCGCTCCAACCGGCGCAAGCCATGAGTTGATGATTGTGTGTCGGCCGGCGACGCCATCGTGGCCAGCGTCTGAATCGTTCCTGATGTGCCGGCGCAGAGGTCGACGCCGAGGCGGCGGATGCGGCGGCGAAGTTTGGCGATGCGATCGTGAATGTGATTGCGGCACTCGTCGAGCGCGCGCGGCGACGGACGCTCGGTCAGCTCGAAACGTTGCGCCAGACGAAGCGCGCCGAGGGGCTCGCTGCGCGTGAAGTAGGTCTCGTCCGCGGTGCCGACGATCATCTCCACGCTGCCGCCGCCGATGTCGATGCAGAGCGCCGTTTGCCCATCGACATCGACCGCCGAACGAACGGCGCGAAAGATGTAGTCGGCTTCTTCTTCGCCGGAGATGACGCGCACTTTCAGGCCCGTCGCGTCCTTCACGCGTTTGAGAAAATCGCGGCGGTTCGGTGCCTCGCGCACGGCGCTCGTGGCCACGGCGAAGACTTCGTCGACGTTCCACTTGGCCGCGATCTCCGCCATGTGTCCGATCGAGGCCACACCGCGCACCATCGCATCCTCGGTCAGCGGTTCGCCGTCGAGACTGGCCAATCCGAGTTGCACCATCTCTTTCTCGCGGTCGACGACGCGGTAGCCGCGGTCACGCGTCTCCGCCACGATCATGTGGATGGAGTTGGTGCCGACGTCGATGGCGGCAATCCGTTTCGGTTTTTCAGCCATGCAGAGTCGCAGTATCCTCGCGTGCGGCCTATCCGGCGATGAAAGAATTCAGCGGCCGGAGCAGCGCGGGAGGAGAATCGCACAATGCACACCAAAGTCCATCGCATCGATCCCGGCAGCAAGGTCCGCATGAAGGATCTCGATCCCGAGGCCACGCCGCTTTGCGAAGACAAGGCGGAGGGGAAGGAGCGGTGTCTCGAGCTCGAAACGCGACTCGGTGAATTGCAGGAGTTGTTGTACGCCGAGCACAAACACAAAGTCCTGATCATCCTTCAGGGGATGGACACATCAGGCAAGGATGGGACGGTGCGTCACGTTCTCAACGGCGTGAGCCTGTCGGGCGTGCGCGTCGTCTCGTTCAAGAAGCCGACTGAGGAAGAGCTCGACCACGATTTTCTCTGGCGCGTCCACGCGCAGATGCCGGGCGAGGGCGAGATCGCGGTGTTCAATCGAAGTCACTACGAGGATGTGCTCGTCGTGCGCGTACACAACCTCGTCGACGAAAAGATTTGGCGCAAGCGCTACAAACAGATCAACGAATTCGAGAAGATGCTGGCAGCCACCGGCACGACGATCCTCAAATTCTTCCTGCACATCAGCAAGAACGAACAGCGCAAACGCCTGCAGGAGCGCATCGACGATCCGAAGAAACATTGGAAGTTCCAGCACGGCGACCTCGAGGAGCGCAAGCTGTGGGATCAGTACATGGACGCCTACGAAGACGTGCTGGAAAAGACGTCGACGAAATGGGCGCCCTGGCACGTGATCCCGGCGAACGCAAAGTGGTACCGCAACCTGGTCGTCGCGGAGATCATCAAGGACGCGC
>DATAMS010000049.1:0-4809 GCA_036260495.1 Thermoanaerobaculia bacterium | reverse complement strand
CCGCCGTCGCGGAAGCGCTTCGCAATCGGAGTCAATCGATCGCCAGCAAACGCGTTGAAGATGTCAAACCGCGTTCGATGCGCTGGCTGATCGCAGGATCGATCATCCTCGCGATCGCCGTCGCTGCCGCCGCGTTCTGGTTGATCAGTCGTCAGTCCGAGGTCATCGATGACGGCTACGACTTGCGTAGCTCCGACGTGACCGGCGACAGCGAAACACGGCGGCTGCTCGCACTTGCGTTGCACGCGGACAGCACCGGCGATCGCTCCGAGGCAATGCAACTGCTGGCTGAGGCCGCACGGCGCGAGGGGGCACCGCCGCTGCCCGCCGCGTTCCTGGGATCGTTCTCGTATTACAGCGGCGATAAGAAGGAAGGCATCCGCTGGTCTGCCGAAACGACGAAACGCCTCGCCAGCCCGACATCAACCTACGAAGCGCTTCTCTGCCGCTACCTGCTACCGGGAAACAGCACGGGCACAGAGATGGCGCTTTCGTCGTCGCTGCTCGAGCTGCGTCCGAAAGCATGGCGTCTGCGTTTGGCGCTCGCACATTTGCATCTCGCCCGGCGCGAGCTTCCGGCCGCGCTCGCGCAGCTGCAGCGAATCGATGTCGGCGCGCCCGACGACCGCCGTCTCGCGATCGTGCTCGCCGACCGCGCTTCGCTCGGCGACGTCGCCGGAGCCACGCGCGATTTGCAGCGCAGCAAACTGGCCGGCAAACCGGCGCTCGTCGCCTACGCGCGCGGGCGCATCGCCTGGAGCAGCGGGCACGCGTCCGAGGCGGCGCGACTTTTCGATGCAGCCGCGGAAAGTGCCACGATCAGCAACCTCGGGCCTGTCGCGATCGAGTCGCGCATCCTCGCCGGCATCGCCCGCATCGGCGCTAACGACCTCGGCGGCGCCACATCCGCGCTCGATCTGGCCGCAGTCAAAGCGCACGATGCCGCCATGCCGGAGAACGAGCTCGAAGCGAACGTGTTCGGCGCGTACGTGGCATCGCGGCGCGGCGACATCGACGGCCGCGATCGACGATTACGACTCGCCGCAAAACTCGCCGAGCCGGGAACGATCGACTATCTGGCGTTGCGTCTCTTCGCGGCGCGCGAAAAGGTCAGCGTTGCGTTTGGCCCCGCGCCGGCGCCGGCCGATGCCGAGGAGAATGCGGCGGTGGCGACGTTGATCAAAGCGCGCGATGCCTGGTCGCAGAACGATCCGTCAACGGCGTCGCGGCTGTTGGATCAAGCGCGTTCCGAGGGAATCGACGCGACGTGGTTCAGCGAAGAAGCCGCGCTCCTGGCCTACGACCTCGGCGCGCCGCCACGCTCGTTCCCGCCCGACCCGCCCTACCCGAATCGCTTGCGGTTCATCGCGGTGTGGGAGCTTGCTGGCTCGCGTGCAACGCATTGATTTGTTTCACGCGGAGACGCGGAGGGCGCGGCGGTTTTCTCCGCATCTCCGCGACTCCGCGTGAAACGTTTTTGATCTTGTTAACCGCACCCGCCGGCGTCACGCGTTATCCTCCGCAAATCATGAAACGCACAGCAATCGCCGCCGTCATCCTGCTCGCCGCCACAACGACCTTCGCCGCCGAAGTGGTCAAGCGCGGAGCTCCGGTGTCCTCATCCAAGCCGGTCGCGCTCGAAACCGTCCTCGAATCGCCGAAGGCTTACATGAAGGACGCCGTCGTCGTCGAAGGCGTGATCCAGAAGTCGTGCACGAACATGGGCTGCTGGATGGAGCTCGCGCCGGCTCCGGGCAAGAAGAGCGTCCGCGTCACGTTCAAGGACGAGAAATTCACGATTCCTCTGACCGCCAAAGGAATGCAAGCCCGCGCCGAGGGCGTGACGACGATCAAGACGCTGAGCAAAGCCGAAGCGGATCACCTCACCGAAGAAGGCGCGACGCTGAAACGCAACGAAGACGGAACCGCGGATGAAGTCGCGTTCCTGGCGACTGGTGTGGAGTTGACGCGGCAGTGAGCTAGCCGAGGGGTCAGGCCGAAACCGAAACTGACGACGGCCTGTATCGAGCGGATGTTCGTCGCGAGGCGTCGTCCGTTTCGGTTTCGACCTGACCCCTCTTTGCCCACGGATCTTAGAGTTTCAGACCCCGATCAAGTGAATCTCGTAGCGTCCCGTCGCGCCTTCGAGTCGAAGCTCGACGCGCCACTCTCCGTTGCCGGGAAACGTCTGATCGATTGATGTCGCTCCTTTTTCGAACACCTTCTCCCAACGCCTCGCTCCCTTCGCGTCGATCAGGCGTAGCGTCGCGCCGCCGGCATCCACGCGCATGGCAACCTTCAGCCGCGCCGCGGTCCACGGTGCGCGGATCGTGTGCCTGAACACTTTGGTCTGCGTGACCGAATGGAGATTCTCGCTCTCGGACATCGCCGAGTAGCCTTTGACCGCATAGGCGGGAGACTGGAAACCGATGGCGGCCATTGCTACGACGATCAGCAATCGTGCGACTCTTGTTTTCATGATTCCTCCGGAGTGCTGCGACGGGTATAACGGCCACGCGGCCATTTGGTTGCGCGATCGGTTCAACGTATGGTATACGTATGGTATGAGAAAGACGACGATCTATCTTCCTGACGAGCTGAAGAAGCGGCTGGAAAATCTGGCTCGCAGCAGCGGCAGGCCGGAAGCGCAAGTGATCCGCGACGCCATCAGCACGGCCACGTCGGCGTCAACCTCGCCAGCTCCGCGAATTCCATTGATGAAACGGGGCCTCGGAGATCCGACGATCGCCGAGAATGCCGAGGCGCTGCTCGAGAGATTCGGCCGTTGATTCTTGTCGATACAAGCGGGATCCTGGCTGCATTGTTCAGCGATCAAAACTGGCACGAGGAGTGTGCGGAAGCACTCCTGAGCGCCACTCCCCCGTTGATCATCTCGCCGTTCGTTCTCGCCGAAACCGACTACCTGATCCAGAAGTTCGGCGGCGTCGATGCCGAGACTCTCTTTCTTGCGGAGGTTGGAAGGGGCGCGTATGAGCTGGCAACGTTCGACGAAGAAGAGGTCGAAGCCGCGCGGCACCTCATCACCAAATACCGCCCCCTCGGAATCGGACTGGCCGACGCATCCATCGCCGTCCTCGCCGCCCGCTACGACACGTTCGACGTCCTCACTCTCGATGAGCGTCACTTCCGCGCGATTCGTCCCGCGCCAAGAAAGAGCTTTCGCATTCTTCCGGCCGATTCGTAGCGCTGAGTCGCTACCGCCTCCATCACATCTCCGAATGACGCCGGTCATACTCCGCGCTTCGGCACCGACCTACCTTGATCACAGCGGGCTTCAAAGTCCGCGGCGGCAAGTCCGCATTGACTGAGGAGGTGGCGCATGGAATCACTCGTTCCGAGACTAATCGTCGTGCCTACGGATTTCAGCGCTCCGGCGTCTCATGCCGTTCGCTATGCCAGCGCGCTCGGCGAACGATTCGGTGCCCACCTCCTCGTCGTTTATGCCGATACGTTCGTTCCGCCGTTTGATTTCACCAGCAGCGGCGCCGGTGTGCCCACCGCGGAGCCGGAGTCGCTGATCGCAGCGGCGCGTGAACAACTCGCGCTCCACGCGGAACGAAACATCAGCGCCAGAGTTCCCTACGACATCATGGTCATGGTCGGACAACCGATGGAGTCCATCAACGCGGCTGCGCGCGTCTCCGGCGCGAACCTGGTGGTCATGGGAACGCACGGACGCAGCGGCATCCGGCGCTTGCTTACGGGCTCCGTCACCGAAGCGGTGATGCGCACCTCCCCCGTTCCTGTCATCGCAGTCAACTCCAGCGCCTCGGAAAACGCATCGGTGGGCAGAATTCTCTGCGCCGTCAATTTCACGCCTGCCTGTTCCGCGGCGCTGCGGCAAGCCGGCGCTCTCGCAGACGACGACAAGACACCGATCCTTCTCGTTCACGGCCTTGAAGATCAGGAGCTGCAGCCGAGCATTCAGGAGTTGATCCGCCTGCACGAATGGGCGCCGCCGGAGCTCGCCGGCCGCTGCCAACTGAAGACTGCAGCACGACGCGGGTTGGCGGAAGAGATCCTCGACCTCGCTCTCGCCACCGCGGCGGATCTCATCGTCATCGACGTCAGCGCCGATCGCAGTCCCGCCGACAGCCTTCGCGGCTCCATCGCCGAGCGCGTCGTGCAACAAAGCCGCTGTCCGGTACTGACTGTGAATGCAAACGCGGCGCAGTCGTATCAGGCCGTGGGACATGCAAGGGAACAACTGGCTGCGATTTAGGTCGGGTGTGGCGAGCGCGGTTTTGGAAAGCGAATGTTCAGTGTTGAGTGTTAGATGTTGAACCATTCAACATCCAACACTCAACAGTAAGCATTGAACATTCTGCTTTTGGGCGTTCTTATGAACTTCCAAACAACAACCGCAGGACTTCCCCGATTCGAAAATTCCGGAGCAGTGCGCCCGGCTTGAACAGCTCCGCTTTATCGTTCAACGTTCCTTTTGACGCCGCCTGCGTCTCGCCGCCCAATCGTTGCGCAGCGCTCCGGCGCGCTTCGACACGGCCGGCGCGCTGGTCGCTGATTCTGCCGTAGCGCCGCTTCAAGTCATTGAGACGCTCCGCGGCGTTGTACGTCGCCTCGACGATCTCATGCCGCGTCATCCAGTCGGTGTCGTAGTTGAGCATCGATTCCCAATCGTTCGTCTCCAGCAGCGCGCGATGCTCGGCCAGGGTCCGCGCACGCAAGCGGTAGCCATGAGCTTCTGCATCCGCGAAGCCGTCGCTGCCAGGATCGACGAACGGCGCCATCGGCGTGATGAATGCGGACAGGCGGTGATCGAAGCGGACG
>DATAMS010000044.1:0-2492 GCA_036260495.1 Thermoanaerobaculia bacterium | reverse complement strand
CTCCCGACGGCTCGCTCGTCGTGACCGCGCTGCGAAGTCTCGTCAAAGGCGGCACGGTCATCTGCGCCGGCATCCACATGAGCGACATCCCCTCATTCCCGTACGAACTGCTGTGGAACGAGCGCTCCATCCATTCCGTCGCCAATCTCACCCGCGCTGACGGCGAGCAGTTCTTCCAACGCATCGCTTCGCTTCGAATCGAGACAAAGCGCACGGTCTATCCGCTCGATCACGCGAACGAAGCACTGGCCGATCTTCGCGCCGGAAGACTGACAGGAACCGCCATCCTCGTTTGAGGAGTGCGGGCGTCTCGCCCGATGGGGATTTCTGGTGAAAGCGCGGAAAGAGGATCGAAACGCCCCTCCCCAAGACATACGCGTATGCAAACATACTGACGGGTCTTCTCAATGTCGCTGAACACTCCACCAAAGCGAATGAACCTCTTCGAACGCTACCTCTCGATATGGGTCGCGCTCTGCATGGCCGGCGGAGTAATCCTCGGCAGGCTGTTGCCCGGTTCCGTGCGCGCCCTGCAGAGGATGGAGTTTGGCACCGGTAGTCAGATCAACATCCCCATCGCCATTCTGATCTGGCTGATGATCTATCCGATGATGCTCAAGATCGACTTCGGTTCGATCGTGCGCGTCGGGCGAAAACCGAAGGGGCTCCTCATCACCGTCGTCGTCAACTGGCTCGTGAAGCCGTTCTCTATGGCCTTCTTCGGCTGGCTCTTCTTCCGGCATCTCTTCCTGCCGCTCATCGGCCCGGTGCTGGCCAGCCAATACATCGCCGGCGTGATCATTCTCGCCGCCGCGCCATGCACGGCGATGGTGTTCGTCTGGTCGTATCTCTCCGACGGCGATCCGGCCTACACGCTGGTGCAGGTCTCGGTGAACGATCTCATCATGCTCGTGGCTTTCGCGCCGATCGTAAAGTTCCTCATCACCGGCGCGGCCGGCCTGGAAGTACCGTTCCGCGTTCTTCTCTACTCCGTCCTCATCTTCGTCGTCATCCCTCTCGCCCTCGGCGCGATCAGCCGGGCCGTTCTGATTCGCCGCAAGGGTGCCGATTGGTTCGAGCGCGAGCTCCTGACGCGCTTCGCACCGGTGACGATCATCGCGCTGCTGGCGACACTCGTCCTGATCTTCGCGTTCCAGGCGGAGAACATCACCACGCGCTGGTTCCATGTTCTCCTGATCGCCATACCGATCCTCTTGCAGGTCTACCTCAACTCCTCGCTCACGTACGGCCTGATGAAGCTGTTTCGCGTCCCATATCCGATCGCTGCCCCCGGCGCGCTGATCGGCGCATCGAACTTCTTCGAACTGGCCGTAGCCACCGCAATCGCGCTCTACGGCCCCGGCTCCGGCGCCGCACTCGCAACCGTCGTAGGCGTCCTGGTCGAAGTGCCGGTGATGCTTTCCGTCTGTCACATGTGCGTTTCGACGAAGCACTGGTTCGAGCAACCTGCGCGATTCTGACCGCCCCAATCGGCTGCGGTTACGATGGGATGTCCGGTCTTCGTTTTCGCGAGTCGCGCTAAGACTGAGGCCCTGAGCCCATATGGGACGAAGTGCTGCCGAAATCGGGGGTAGGGAAACGCCGCGTGCCTGACACTCCTTATGCAGACGGGAGGAAGCCATGGCACAAAATCTCGAGAAGGTCAAAAGCATTGTTGTCCTGATGATGGAAAACCGCTCGTTAGACAACCTTCTCGGTTATCTCTATCTCGCTCAGGGAAACAAGTCGCCGAACGGAGATTCGTTCAATGGACTCACCGGCAATGAGTCGAATCCTCCGAAGGGAAGCGGAGCACCGGTGAAAGTCCGGCCGGAGACCAGCAGGACGACGGTTCCAACTCCCGACCCTGGCGAGGAGTATCAGCATGTCAATGTCCAGCTCTTCCGATCCAAAACGGCGCCCGTGCCGCCGAACGCCACAAACGACGGCTTTGTCACGGATTATGTCGCCGTTGGTGGCGCTGCCGCCGACATCATGACCTGTTACGACCCGAGCTTGATCCCGAACCTCGCTGAGATTTCCCGGCGTTACGCGGTGTGTGACGCCTGGTACGCATCCGTACCGACGCAAACCTGGCCGAATCGCGCCTTCGCCCACGCAGCTACGTCATGGGGAAAGGTCAACAACTTTCCATACAATCCGTTTTTCTGGACGATGCCCACGATTTTCCAGAAGATGGCGGCAATTCCCGGCATGACTTGGCGCGTCTACTATGACGAAAACTACATTGCGTTAACTCGTCTGCAGTTTTCACCGCTTCTGAAGCCTGGCTATAACAAAAACTTTCTGGGATTCGAACATTTCCTCAATGACGCCAACGCTGGCCAACTGCCGCGCTATGCCTTCGTCGAGCCCAATTTTTTCCCCAACCCATTGACAAAGAAGAAGCAGAGCGACATGCACCCGCCGTCCGACATCACGCCAGGCGATCAATTCGTTGCGCGCGTGTTCAATGCCGTCGTGACCAGTCC
>DATAMS010000018.1:0-4670 GCA_036260495.1 Thermoanaerobaculia bacterium | reverse complement strand
CCCAGAACGCGAGCCACGAAATGATCGTGGCGATGAACAGGGTGAAGAAAACTTTGAAGAAGCGGCCCACGTGTCCCGGACGTTTGATGTCCACCGCGGAGACGAACCGCGAGTACGACGACGCATTGCCCGTCGGCACCGAGGTATCGCCGTAGTTCGTGGCGTATTTGTGCGAGGTTACGGAGACCGAGGTTCCGGCGACGTGCCAGCCGGGCACTTCGATCGTGGGACTGGCGCCGCTGTTGGTCTTATCGGGCACATAAACGAGCAGGTTGTCCTCGTTCTCGTTGTCCTCGATCTCGATCGTCAACTGGTGATCGTCGAGCGGGTAACGCCGCAAGTCCCAGAACTTGGTGATCGTGGCGAGAATGCGCGCGGACGCGTAGTGCACGCCGCCGTCGAGATCCTTTTTCACGATGCCGGTGCGCGATGTGATCCGGCCGTTGGCAAGGTCGAAGGTATCGAAAACCTTGGCGTCGCCCTTCCAGCGAAACCAGACGTAGAAATCGGCGGTGAACTGATTGCCTTTGAGGTCGAGTGCGAGGATTTGATTGACGTAGGTACCCACCTCGACGCGGACCGGTTCCTTTTCAGCCGCTGCCTTTTCCTCAGGCGCCTTCTGCTCGGATGCAGCCGATGTCGTCGCCGACGTTGTGGTCGATGTCGCCGCGGTCGTCGTAGCAGTTGCTGCCTTCTCGCCTGCTGCGGACTTGTCCTGAGCAAACGAAGGGACAACGAACAGAGAAACTGCAAGGAGCAGCGCAGCGTTTTTCATGAAGGGACCTTTTCGGACGAAGTGCCGACACCCTACCTTCGCCTGCGCGCCCCGTCAATTGCTGAATTCGGTTCGCTACGCGCCCTCGACGACGATCATGTTCGCCCGCGAGCACTCGTCGCGCACCTTCTTCGCCTCGGCATACTCCGGCGAATCGCGCCACGACCTCGCCTTCTCCATCGAATCAAACTCCAGGACGACGAGCCGCCCCGGACGCCACTCGCCATCGAGCACCTCGCTTTTTCCGCCGCGCACAAGATAGCGCCCGCCGTATGCCGCGATGGCGGCCGAAGCCAGGCGCTTGTAGTCTTCGTAGCGGACGGGGTCGAGCACTTCGATGTCAACGATGATCAGCGCAGTCATGGAAAAATGATCTCACGACTCGCGCGCCGGCCGGCGATCAGAAGGTGGAACCGCCGACGTTCGTGGCGAACCAGCTCAGGTACAGGTTCTGGCTCCAACCCTTCGCTGGAGAGTCGAGGCGGCAGATGTTCGCATCGAAGCTGTTGTCTCCCACAAATGCAATCGTCACGGCGAACATGTCCCCGAAGTTGCGCTCCGATGGATCGTGGAGCGCGTTGGCAACGACGACGACCGGCGTCGTATCAAACTGCTGGGTGAACGGAATGGTTACCTGCTTCAACGGCGTCGCGCCGCCCGACGGGCCGACGAATGCGATCCCTGACTGTTGCATGACGGTTCCTCTCGGACTGTATTTGTGAGCACATCGAGCGCTCGTTAATGAGAGAGACGGCGGTGCGGTTTCGTTTTTCCGTGCATGGGAGACGCGAGTGGCGCAGTCGATGGCTTGCATGACACGGCGAGCTGCAGAAACCACCGCCGGGCGAGGACGCCCGGCGGCCGCAGGCGAGACGCCTGCACTCCTCCAGCGCCTGTGGTAACCTCGCGCCGGTCCCAGTTCCACAACAAATGCTGTCAACCACGGAGGGAGAGTCCCGTGCTCCGCAACTACATTCTTGCTTCATTGTTTCTGGTTCTTGCCCTTTCTGCTATTGCCGCTGTTCCGGCCGTGCCGTACGACCGGCCGCTCACGTTTGAGGCCAATCATGGGCAGTTCGTGCCCGGCGTGCTCTATGCGGCGCGCGGGCCGCAGTACAGCGTCGTGATCGACAGCAAGGGCGCGTCGCTGCATCTCGACGATGCCACGCTGCGCCTGCAATTGATCGGCGCGAATGCCGGCTCGCGCATCGAAGCGATCGATGAGCTTCGCGCAAAGTCGAGCTACTTCATCGGGAACGATCACTCGAAGTGGCGGAACAACATCCCCAACTTCGGGCGCGTGCGGCAGGCAAGTGTCTGGCCTGGCATCGACGCCATCTACTACGGCAGTGGAAAGCAGCTCGAGTACGACCTCGTCGTCGCACCGGGCGCCGATCCGTCGCGTATCGCGCTGCGTTTCAAAGGCGCGAACCATATGGCGCTCGATCACGACGGCCGGCTTCATCTCCGCGTCGGCGATCGCGAAGTGATTCAGAACGCGCCGGTCGTCTATCAGACCATCGGCGGCGCGCGGCACGAGATCGCCGGGCGCTACATCGTCGACGGATCGCGCATCCGCTTTCGGATCGGCAACTACGACCGCACGCAGTCGCTGATCATCGATCCGGTGCTGATCTACTCGACGTATTTCGGCCAGCCCGGCCTCGAGGCCTACAACCACGCGGCAGTCGATCCCGCGGGCAACGTGTTCATCACGGCCTACCCCGGCATCAAGACCCTGGCCACGCTGCAGTTCTCCCCCGGCGGCGGCTCCGACATCTCCGTCGCCAAGTTCTCGCCCGACGGCCAGACGCTGCTCTTCTCGATCTACTTTGGCAGCTCGGGGCTCGATTATCCGCGCGGGATCGCCACCGATCCGGCAGGGAACGTCTACGTGATGGGCTGGCCGGGAGGAGCTGACTTTCCGATCGTCAACGCCGTGCAATCGACCCAAAGCCAACTATTCGTGTCGAAGATCTCCGCCGACGGATCGCAACTGCTCTACTCGACGTTCTACGGCGGGACGGGAGGTGGTTTTGGCATCGATGCCATCGCCGTCGATCCGCTCGGCCAGGCAGTCGTTGTCGCACAGACGCAGTCGACCGATTGGCCGCTCGTGAACGCCTACCAGTCGGTAAATACAGCGGGGACGCTCGGAGTGGTCTTCAAGCTGAACGCGGCCGGTAATGGAGCGCTGTTCTCGACGTACTTCGACAGCCCGACCCCCTTCGGCTACGGAGGATTCGCCACCGCGGCCGATGCGCTGGGCAACAGCTACGTCGTCTCCAGCACGAAGGCGACCGACTTCCCGACTCTGAATGCCGCGCAGCCATCGCTCAACGGGATCCGGGACGGCTACATCGCCAAGTTCGGTCCTACAGGTAACCTGATCTACTCGACGTACTTCGGCGGGAGCGACGACGACGAGTTCTACGGCGTGGCCGCGGACGCCCTGGGCAACGCGTACGCCACGGGCACCACGTTCTCGTTTGATTATCCGACGACAGCCGGCGCGTTCCAGACGACGTGCCGCGGCGGCGACCTCAGCGGCACGTGCCAGGATGCGATGGTCACGAAGTTTGATCCCAACGGCGCCGTCGTCTACTCAACCTACCTTGGCGGCGGAGCCAGGGAGGAGGGATGGGCCGTGGCGGTCGACGACAGTGGCCGTGCAGTCGTGGCCGGCACCACACACTCGGGCGACTTCCCAGTCGCCAGCCCGACGCAAATCGCGAGCGGCGTCGAGTCCGCGTTCGTAACCCGTTTTTCTCCGGCCGGAGATACGATCGATTTCTCCACCTACCACAGCGGCGGGTACGCGGGCAGTGATGGCCACGCGGGCGGCGCGAACGCAACCAGCGTCGGCGTCGACGCGGCCGGCAATATTTATGCGAGCGGCTATACGAACCAGGCCGATTTCCCGACGTTGAATGCGCTCTTCCCCACAATCAACGGGCCGAGAGACCTCTGGATCGCCAAGTTCGGCGAAGTGGTCATCATCACGCCGTCACCGAACGTGCTCTCGGCGAGCGGCGGCTCGAATCACAAACTCGTCCCGGTCACGCTCACCTATAGCGAGCCGTCATCGAGCGCGCATGTGACGAGCAGCTCCTCATTGAGCGGACATCTGACCACGAGCTCGACCTCCGTCTGCAGCGTCGCCGTGACGAGCAACGAACCGGTCAATGGCACCGGCGACGGCGACACCTCCCCCGACTGGGTCATCGTCGATTCGCACCACGTGCAGCTCCGCGCCGAGCGCGCCGGAAACGGCAACGGCCGCGTCTACACGATCAACGTCACCTGCCCGACAGCAAACGGCAAAACGACGGTGTCGGTACCGAAAGATAAGAAGTAATGATGATGGTGGAAGGCGAGGCGCGCAGCGCCTCGCCTTCCAAATCGCGAGACCAGCGCCGGCCTCACGCGCCGCGTCTCAGTGAACGCGCCAACCTCCAGGCCCAGATCGCCAGGAAGCCCGATGCAACGGCGATTGCTGCGCGGCCCGCGACCAGTCCTGGCTCGGTGGACAGCCGATTCAATGCACTGAGCGTCGCCCAAACGTGAAAGGCGCTGAATATCCCGAAGAGGGTTCCGGTGACGATGAGATAGGGCTTCATGAACAGTGCCTCGCTGTCCCACGATAATGTTGCTCGTCGACGCGTAGTCATCCCGGCGCAAAAGGGTAACCGAGACCGGTCAGCGATCGGGCTCAGCCCGTTCACACATCGGCAGAACGAGCAGACTGGCCGGTTGCCGCATGCGGGCGAAGAGGGCGCGCCCGGCTTCGCCGAGCGGCGTGTGCGGCGCGGCTTCGTTCGCCAGTTGGATCGGTGCCCCGCCTTGCCGCTCGACCACCGGCATCGTAGCCGCCGAACGCCGCACGCGCTGGCGC
>DATAMS010000701.1:0-1963 GCA_036260495.1 Thermoanaerobaculia bacterium | reverse complement strand
CGTGGAGAGCGTCGCCGTCGATGGGCAGGGGCGCGTGTTCTTCGGCTCAGAAGGCCGCATCTGGATGGTGGCAGCCGGCGGCACGCTGGTGCTGATCGCCGGAAATGGCGGATTCGACGCGAGCGGCGACGGCGGTCCGGCCAGCAACGCGCAAATCGGTTATCCCGGCAGCATCGCCATCGATCCCAATGGCAACCTCTATATCGCCGATCAATTCAATTTCAAGATCCGCGAAGTGACGACAGACAAGGTCATTCATCCAGTCGTCACCATCTCCAATATCAACGCAACGACAGTCCAGCTCGCGTTGGACGCTTCCGGCGCTCTCTTTTATGTGATCGGTACCAAAGAGGTATTCAAAGTACAGGGCTCGCCGTTCACTGTGGCCACGCTGACGGGAGTTTCAACGGCCGATTTTGTTGCCGTCGACCGCACTGGCGCTCTTTACGTTTCTTCCATCACCGATCAACGAGTACTGAAAATCAGCAACGGCAGCACATCGGTCATCGCCGGCGCCTATCCGTACACTCTTGACCCGCTTCCCGCCTCCGCGCGCAACGTTCGCCTGCATCTCAATCCCCTTCTTATCGGCCTGGCCGTTGACTCCGCGGGGAACGTCTACTTTCCGGAGCTGGCCGGCGATCTCGTGCAGCGCATCGACAAAGTAACGCCCGCAGGAACGATGACCGCGCTGAACACGCCCGCCAAACTTCCGACCAGCGGCGATTTCACCGTGCAGGCCGTCGCCATCGGTCCGAACAGCACCATCTACTTCAGCACGTTCACGCAGGTGTACCGATTGGAGTCCAATGGCACCGTGACGCTGATCGCGGGGGCGCCCGGATTTCCATCAGTAGTCGGCGATGGAGGCCCGGCCACGTCCGCCAGGATCAGCAATCCATCGAGCCTGGCCTTCGACGTCGCCGGCAACCTCTACATCACCGAACCCTTCGACAGCCGCGTGCGCAAAGTGACGCCGCAAGGCACGATCACCACCTTCGCCGGCAATGGTCACGCCGGCTACAGCGGCGACGGAGGGCCCGCTTCGAGCGCGCTCCTGTCGACGCCGGTCGATGTGAAGACCGACAACAACGGCAACGTCTTCATCGGCGATCTGACCGCCTCGGTCGTCCGAAAAGTGAACTCCAATGGCATCATCTCGACGGTCGCCGGCAACGGCACAAAGGGTTTCAGCGGCGACGGCGGCCCGGCCACGCAAGCGATGATCAGCGGCGCCGCCGCAATCGCGGTCGACCCCTCCGGCAATCTCTTCATCGCCGACCATCCTTCCGCCGCGTCAACCATTTCTCCCGCCACCGACAACAACCGCATCCGCATGGTGAGCCCCTCGGGCATCATCACGACCGTCGCCGGTCCCATCCCCGGCTACAACGGTGAAGGCATCGCCGCCACCACCGCAGCCATGGGCAACCCCGTCGCCCTCGCCGCCGACGCCCAAGGCAACATCTACATAAACGAATCCGGCACCCAACGCATAAGAAAACTCACCCCGCTCGCCAACCCCATCCAGAGCAAACGGCGAGCGTGTTGTAAGTAAGCCAATTGCCCGCCGCGAAGCGTCGCCGCGTTCCGCTCGATTGAGTATCCGTCAGATGCGAGTTTTGACGGATACTTCGGGGTAGTGAGCGACCATTGAATGCGGCGGTAGTCGCCGCAGCACTCTAAAGTGACTTCGCTGCAGAGATACCCTCGGCTCGGTGTCGGAATGAGATTTCCTACGGCAGTTTTGCGGCAGGAGCTGAGCGATCACCTTTTACCGGAGGAGCGGTGGTATTTCCGGAGGGCGCGGGCACGCACGTGATGGTGATCGGAGTTGGCGCAACCGGGGTCGGTTTCCGGTCGGGACGGCGGAATCCGGCGCAGAGCGAGGCAATAAGTAGGATCAGAAAGATGAGTCCAGGCACGATGAACGATGACACCGGCACCGCGAAGTTGCGCTCGT
>DATAMS010000689.1:0-3339 GCA_036260495.1 Thermoanaerobaculia bacterium | reverse complement strand
GCGCGCGCGGCGCAACTGAAAGGTGATCGGGCGAAGGCGGCGGGGTATTACTTGCAGGTGGGGAAGTTGTTGCGACGATAAGAGTTTTATCCGCAGATTTCGCAGATGAGCGCACATGGATTGTTTTGATCTGCGTTGATCTGCGGATCGCAGCCCCGCGTTACCATGATGACGTGAGTTATCCCGGCGAAGCGCGCTTTCGCGAGGTGTTCAACACGATCGAGGAGTACATCGAGCGGCGCTACTCCGTTCAGGTCGTGATCAGCGACGTCACCGATCCATTCACGGGCGATCTCGATGGTGAATCGATCGCCGTCGACTACGACCAGTCGAGCGAGGATGCGCTGTTCATCATCGCCCATCTCCTCGGGCACACCGTGCAATGGAATACCAGCCCTCGAGCGCGCGAGATCGGCACGACGCCCGTCACCGCGGCGACCGAAGAGTTTCTTGGCGAGCTGGCAGCGTACGAGAAGCAGGCCTGCCGTTACAGCCTGCAACTCTTTCACGATGCCGGCATCCGCGACCTCGATCAATGGGTCTCCGACTTTGCCGCCTGCGACTCCGCGTACCTGATGCACTTCTATCGCACCGGCAAGAAGCTGCCGTTCCGCTCGTTCTGGCGTGAAGGGATGCCTTTGATCGAACCTCTTGCGATTCCGCCGTTCCAGCCGTCGCGGTGGCTGGCGAGGAGCGGTGGCGTGGTTCTGTAGGGCGGGACGAAAGGCGTTTCACGCGGAGACGCGGAGGCCACGGAGCCTTTCTCCGCTTCTCCGCGGCTCCGCGTGAAACGGTTTTTGAATGATCACCACAGCACGTTCTTATCGATCGCGGTAAGCGAACGGCGCCCGAGCAACGCCATCGCGGTCTCGAGCTCCTGGCGAAGAATCGAAACGACCTCGGATACGCCGTTGGCTCCGTCGATCGCCAAGCCGAAGATGTACGGTCTTCCGATCAGCACCGCGCTTGCGCCGAGGGCGATGGCTTTCACGATGTCGGTGCCGCGGCGGATACCGCCATCGAGCAGTATCGGAACGCGGCCATCGGCGCGCGCCGCAACCTCGGGTAGCGCATCGATCGTTGCGGGAATCGTATCGAGATTGCGCGCGCCGTGATTCGAAACCAGGATTCCGGCCACGCCGTGCTCGATTGCGCGTGCGGCATCGTCGCCGGTCATGATTCCTTTGAGCAGCACCGGAACGTGTGCAATCGATTGCACCATGGCGACGTCGCGCCACGTGATCGGTTCACGCTCGTTGCTGGTGACGGTGAGCCGTTGGCGATTGGTTTGATCGAGATGCGGTGTGGCCAGCTCCGCGGGCACCTTGAAGTGGGCGCGTTGCTGGCGGTTGCGCGTGCCGACGACCGGCGTGTCGATCGTGAAGCAGAGCGCCTGCACACCCGCGGCCTCGGCCCGCTCGATCAATTCGCGTGTTGCCCCGCGGTCGTTCTGCAAATAGAGCTGCAGCCAGAGTGGCGACGTGGCCGCTTTTGCGATCTCCTCGATCGCCGTTGTCGTGGCCGTACTGACGACATAGGTCGCGTCCGCCGCGCCGGCACCTCGCGCGGTCTCGACCTCGCCATCGGCATGAAAGAGCCGCTGATACGCGACCGGCGCCAGCAGGATCGGATGCGGCATCGTCCGGCCGAAAAGCGTCACGCTCGTGTCGATATTCGCGACGTCCTCGAGAATGCGCGGCCGCAGTCTTATGCGATTGAACGATTCCCGATTCCAGCGCAGGGAGATCTCATCGGCCGCTCCGCCAACGAGAAACTCGCGCGCCATGTGCGGCAACCGTTCGCGCGCGAGCGCTTCGAAGTCGTCAAGAGAAACGGGTTGGTCCATCGAGCCGTTCTACCATCATTCACATCCGCGTCGTTGCTCTGTCTGTTCTATGTTCAAACAAACTGCGCTGCCCGGGCGTGGGCTTTTCGCCCACGTTTGCGCTCATGCGTGATGTCGTCAGCAACGCGCGCAGATCGCTCCACGGTTGCGGCGGAAACTCGTGTGCGCCGAGGGCGATGAGGGCGCGGTTGCCATCGGCGAGGTCGCCTTCGGCACGAACGAAAACGGGGATGGCGTCTTCGCGTTTCAGTTCCGCTTCCGCGCCGGCCCACGTTCCGCCCGTGTTCGCGTCCGCGCGCACGATCACCGCGGACTCTGCGATTCCGTAAATGACTTTGTTGCGGCCCATCGCGTTTCCGATTGTGAAACCGGCGTCGGGATAGACAGATGAGAGAAGCAGCAGCCGGCCGTCGACGATTGCATCGCGATAGCGGCTGATGACGGACGGGCGGCCGAGTCCTTCCGGCAGGATGGCGATGACGCGGCCCCCTTCATTCAGCGCGGCGGCGGTTGCGATCATGTCGGTTCCGCGCAACTCCGCCCATCCGCCATCTTCCCAAAGCGCCAGCGCGCGGCCCGGCTCGTTCTGAAACGGTGCGATTTTTCCCTTGAAGCCGTCTTTGACCATTGCCGCCACCGGCCAGAGTTTGCGCGGCTCGATCGTCACGCGCGTGCGCTGCAGAAACTCGTTCGCCGCAATGACGCCCTCGATCGGCACCTCGACCGGAACGACGCGGCCCGCGCAGTTCGCGCATTTGCCGCACGGCGCCGCGAATGGATCATCGAGCTCCGCCGCGAGGAACTGCATCAGGCAATCGCTTGAGCGCATGTACTCCTGCATTCGCTGCTGCTCGCGGCGGCGGATCGTGGTGAGTTGCTGCACCTTCCCAACATTGAAGACGTACGGCACCGGCGATCGATACCACTTCGATCCTTCCTTCCGAATCGGCGCCGGCGTTTCGGTGGCCAGTAATTTGAGCGTGCGCTCGATGCGGCTGAACGGCAGATTGACGAACGACTCGATCTGCGCGACGGAGAGGCCGTCGTCCGCGCAGTTGAGCGCTTCGAGGACGTCGAGAACGTCGCCCTCCGGCGGAAAGGCCTGACGGATGAAGAAGTCGATGATCTCGTCATCTTCGGCGCCGCCGAGGAGAATGCCGAAGGCTTCATCGACCGCGCGTCCCGCCCGTCCGATCTGCTGGTAGTAATGAACGACGGAGCCCGGACGCTGGAAGTGAACGACGAAGCCGAGGTCGGGCTTGTCGAAGCCCATACCGAGGGCGACGGTGGCGACGAGGACTTTGAGGTCGTTGCGGAGCAGTCTCGCTTCGAGCATCTCGCGATCGGCGGAATCGGCGTGATAGGCAACGGCGTCGATGCCGCGCAATCGCAGAAACGCGGCGACGCGCTCGGCATCGCGCACGGTCAGCGTGTAGACGATGCCGCTGCCGGGAAGCGTTGGAAGATATTGCGCCAGCCACGCCAGCCGCGAG
>DATAMS010000686.1:0-13376 GCA_036260495.1 Thermoanaerobaculia bacterium | reverse complement strand
TCATTTGGGCGAGCCTTCGTTCACGCGCTTCGGTAGTTTGCTCGTAGCCTCGCCCCTATTCTCCGCCGCGTTCAACGCATAGAGCTCATGCAGCTTGGCCGCGAGCACTTTCTTGTCGGGGAGCCGGGTCTGATATTCGGCGATCAGAGCGGGCGACAACGTGCGGCTGAGCGCGTACTCGACCACCTCGCTGTCTTTGGACGCGCACAGCAGCAGGCCGATCGACGGATTCTCATGAGGTTTGCGCGCATCGCGGTCGAGGGCTTCGAGGTAGAAATTGAGCTTGCCGAGGTGCTCGGGTTCGAAGCGGTCGACCTTCAGTTCTATCGCGACGAGACAGTTGAGGCCTCGGTGAAAGAACAGGAGATCGAGCGCGAAGTCTCGTCCGTCAGCCTGCACCGGGTATTCCGATCCGACGAAACAGAAATCCCGCCCGAGCTCGATCAGAAACGCCTTGAGTTGCAGCAGCAGGCCGCGATGCAGGTCCGTCTCGCTATGCTCCTCGGGTAGGTTGAGGAATTCGATGACATAGGCGTCTTTGAAAATGCTGGCTGCGGCTTCTCCATGGATTTGTCTCACCGCTGGTGAGACTTTTGGTGGAGCGAGCATCGCCCGCTCGAAGGCGCCCAAGCGGAACTGCCGTTCCAGTTCGCGGCTTGACCATCCCTCCTTAATGCTCTGCAGCAGGTAGAACTCCCGCTCTTCCAAACGTTTGGATTGTCCGAGGATGATGAGGTTATGTGTCCACGGCAATTGTGTCAGCAGTGCTGACACTTTCTCGTCGCTGGCATAGGTCTCGAAAAACTGCCGCATCCGAAAGAGGTTGCGGCGGGTGAACCCGCGCAATCCCGGGAGCGTCCGCGCCAGATGCTGTGCCAGTTGGTCAACGACACCCTCGCCCCATTCCGACGCCGCGAGCTTGTTGCTGATGTACTTGCCGATCTGCCAATACAGTCCAACGAGCTCGCTGTTCACTGCCTGAAGCGAGCGCTCGCGAGCAGACTGGATCAGGCCAACGATCTCGTTGAATGCGTCTTCGGCCGGCGTCAACACCACCGCTTTTCGCGGGGTGCTCTTGCGTCTTTTGTTGTGTGTTGATTGGGCCACGATGAGTTGCTACGACGGGTTAAGAGAAAGTGGTAACAGTTTCACGCAGGAAAAATCGCGCACCGGTTACTCCTAAAACTCTCACCCGTCCAGCCACGGCGCTCGCTCTCCTCGGCGGTCAGCCGGAAAAGTTGAATGTGCGTGCAAAAAGCTTCGCTCGAACCGAGGCCTTTGTCGAACCGCGAGCCGTTTGCTGTCTAGAGGAATCTTGATTGCCGCATTAATTCTACCGGGTGTAGAGGTTGCTTCGAATCCGGCGTCGCTAACGCATCGTCCCCTGGATCGCAGCGACCACTTTCTCGATGGCTTCTTCGAGCGTGCCTTTTCCGGAGAGGTACGGATACCAGTAGGTCTCGATCGGCTCGCGGTACTTTGGCCAGGCGCGCGTGAACATATCGACGGTCGACGGTTTGTAGTCGCGCACGCCGCGGTTGAGGAGGGCGCGGCGCGTCAGCTCACCCGAGGTGGCGAAGAGGATGGCGTGCCAGAGGTCGCCCGGCGGTTTGATGTTGAGCTTCTTTCCGGCAGCGGTGATCGCTTTGCTCACAGTGCTGTTGTTCGCGTCGACGATTGAGTGCGACGCTTCGTGCAGCAGCATCTCCAGCGATGCCAGACCTTGGTAGCCGGAGTCGCGGCAGGACATTGTGGTGACGTATCCGGCATCGATCAGAAAGAGCGAATAGGCGCCGAACGGTTCGGCGTAGGGCGTGATGTCGACGCGAATCGATTGCGGCATCTTCTCGTGGTAGATGCCTTCGTGTTCGCGCGCAAGCTCCTCGCCGGCATCGGAGAGCATCGCCTGCGCATATCGGATGAAGAAGCGATTGGCGGCGTTGTCGGCCGTCCACCAATGAGCGCGATAGACCGGTGCCGCGGAGCGGATGACGCCGGCGAGAGGATCGTCGATCGGTGCATTCACCGCGTTGTCGGCGACTTGACTGAGCGCGTCCTGCAACCTTTCCATCGGTCGTGCGAAAGTGATCGTTCCCTTGTCGGCGGCCTGACGATAGGCAGCTACGGCAGCTTCCCATGCAGTGCGCTCGTCAGGAGTGAGACCGGCGGTGTCGCGAGCCTTGCTCGTGCTGGCGTCGTGCATCAGCGTCTGGTGAAGGCTCATCCAGAAGCTGCTGTGAAACTCCCAGCGGCCGGCGCGAACGACTTCTCCTGCGCTGACAGTGGACGCGAAAAGAAGGATGCAGAGGAGTCTCGCGAACATGGTGAAGGCAGTGTCCACGAATGGTTTGTCGTGAGCAAGGAACGCGTCGCTTCTGAAATGTTGAATGTTGGTTGTTGAATGTGAATGTTGAATGCCCGCGGCTCTCGCACTCATTCAACTCCAACACTCAACACTCAACATTTGTCTGTTGTATCTGCGCTCACACGACAGGCCGCGAGTCCTCCATCGTTTCCCTCTCCCATCGCCCACGAAAGCACTGGCCGTACTTTTCCCGCTCTTCTGGCGTCATCTTGTCCCAACGCTCGGCCATGCGGCGGCGGATGCGGGAGCGCGCGATGTCGCGGCCGCCGCGCATGCCGAAACCGCCGAACAGAATGCGGCAGAGTGCGAGGAGGCCGAGGGCTGGCCAGAAGGTGAGCGGTTTCCATCCGAAGAGATCGGGGAAGATCCAGTTCCAGAGTCGCATCACCACTTCGCCGCCGATGAAGGCGAACAGCACCATCCCGGCAATGGCTGCCGGCGCGATCCACAAAAGTCGTTTCCTTCTCATGTTGGGCTCCTCACTCGTTAATGAATTCGTCGTAAATGCTTTGCAGGCGCTCGCGCAGGTGCAGCACCGCGTAGCGTTTGCGGGAGAGCAGCGTGTTGATGTTGACGCCGGTTTCCGCCGACAACTCCTTGAAGCTGCGGCCTTCCAATTCGTGGGCGATGAAGACGTCGCGCTGTTCGCCGGGAAGCTCGTTCAGCGCGATCTCCACCTCGTCGAGCAGCACGTGGCGGATGTAGAGCGCTTCGGGTCCGGCGTCGGGCGAGGGGAGGAGATCGTCGATTTGCAGCATCTCGCCGTCTTCGCCTTCGACTGTCGATTCGGCGAAACTCTCCGGCTCATGTTTTCGAAACAAGTCCGTGATGCGGTTGCGGGCGACGCGAAACAGCCAGCCGGTGACGTGCTCGATCGGCATCAGCAACCGGTTGGCCTCGATGAGTCTGTAGAAGACCTCCTGCAGGATGTCTTCGACGTCCGAGGCGTCGGGAACGCGGCGGCGAATGAACGCGCGCAACCGCGATCGCTCTTCCGCGATGATCTCGGAGATTCGAGTGTCGTCCTCGCTCATCGCAGTTACGCTTGCCAGGTCAGCCATCTGGTGAGGTAGACGGATGACGGGCGCGGATATTGTGCGCGAGAACCCGTGAACCACAGAGACGCAGAGATCGCAGAGAAAACTCAGTGATCTCTGTGTCTCCGTGGTGATAGGTTTGAGACTTGGAATTCGATCTTCATCCCACGCTTACCGGAACCTTGCTCGAGCTGCGCCCGTTGCGGCCCGGCGATTTCGACGCGCTCTTTGCCGCGGCGAGCGATCCGCTCATCTGGGAGCAGCATCCGGAGAGCGATCGATATGAGCGAACGGTCTTTCAGCGCTACTTCGATGGCGCCATCGAGTCGCGCGGCGCCTTTGCGATCATCGAGCGCGCCTCGGGCAGGATCATCGGCAGTTCGCGCTACTGGAATCTGAGGCCGGACGAGAGCGAGGTCGAGATCGGCTGGACGTTTCTGGAGCGCGCATTCTGGGGCGGGCGCTACAACGCGGAGTTGAAGGCGGTGATGCTCGATCACGCCTTTCGATTCGTCGAGCGCGTCGTCTTCGTGGTCGGCGAGAACAATCTTCGATCGCAGAAGGCGGTGCGCAAGCTGGGCGCGGAGCTTGTGGGATCCGAGGAACGCGCGGCGCCTGACGGGAGTGTGCGGCGCAACGTGATCTTCGCGCTCACGCGTCCGGCTTCGTAGCGCGAATCAGTGCCTCACGACGCGGCGCCGCACAGGAGCACAAGCGCCGCGGTTGACGATGACCGACACGGTGTGATCGTCGTTCGCGGTCACGAGGTCGGGATAGCCATCACCGTTCACGTCGCCGATGTCGAAGTTGTTGACCGGGCCGCCGGCATCGATGCCCACTCCTTCCGCGAAATTGCCTGTGCCATCGCCGCGATAGAAGTAGAGGTGGCTAGTCTGGAAGTCGCTGACGACGAGGTCGGCGTGGCCGTCGCCGTCGAGATCGATCACGCGCACCTGATTCGGGAATGCGACCTTTCGCGGATGCGCGAGCTGCCGCCGCCCGCGAAAGCTTCCATCCGCATTCGCCAGCGTGACGTAAATCGCTTCGTTGACACTGCTCTCATCGAGATCGGTGTCGACGATATCGGCAATTCCGTCGCCGTTGATATCGCCGAATGTACTGCTCAGATCGAATCCCGGGCCGGCGGCGACTCGCGAAACCGAGAGCGAACCATTTGCGAAGTGAAGAAGGCCGAGGTTTCCGGAGCGCTCGCCGGCGAGGATCTCGAGCGCGCCATTGATCGTGCGCAGCGATGGCCACTCGCCGTTTGCCAGACCGGTCTCGAACGTCGTCTTCGGTCCCAGCGCGCCGTTGCCGGGCCCGCGAAAGAGATGCATCCGAACCGGGTTGCCGGAACCGAACGAGAGGCTGACGACGTCCGCGTTTCCGTCGTGGTCGAAGTCGGTGATCAGCGAAGGACCGCCGTGCGTGGCGGTGTCGTAGCGCGTGCCGCCATCGAATTGGAGGGCGCCGTTGCCGAGGTAGACGGCGATGCCATTCGACCAATAGTCGGAGGCGAGCAGGTCGGGGATGTGGTCGTGGTTCAAATCGCCCACGTCGCGCAGCGTCTGTCCGAAGCCGCTCGTCACCAGTTTCTCCGAAGCGAAGGTGCCGTCGCCGCGATTGGCCCGAATCGAGAACGCTCCCAGTTCATCGACGTGGTTGCCGGACGCGATGATGTCAAGCGCGCCGTCGCCGTCGAGATCGCGCATGAGCACGACTTTGTCCGCAGAAGAGACGTAGCGCACCGGTGCTTCAGCGCCTGCCCAGCCGTTGCAGTCCGACGCAAATGCTTCTCCGGTCACGAGCGACAAAACGAAAGCGAGAATGGGGAAGGTGTTCATTGTCGAACTGCAATTCTTTGCTGTTCGCGGGAACGGTTCGATGACCGTTCGGTGAGATTCCCCACAAAAAGCGTTTCACGCGGAGACGCGGGGAGCACGGAGAGAAACGCCCGCGTCCTCGGCGCCTCCGCGTGAAACGGTTCTGTTGGCGAGCCAGAGACGGTAAGATCGAGCCGCTTGGTGACCGAATATCAATTGAAGCAGGCCATCGTGCGCGTGGCGCGGCGGCTCGATCAGAAGGGGATTCTCACTTCGACTGATGGCAATCTCTCCGCGCGGCTCGATGACGGCGGAACTCTCATCACGCCGAGCGGTTCGTGCAAAGGCGAGCTGGAGGCGGACAAGATCGTGCGGCTGTTTCGCGACGGCTCCGTGCGGCACGGACGTCCTTCGTCGGAGATCGCGTTGCACCGGATGATTTATGAGCGCCGGCCCGACGTCCGCGCCATCGTTCACGCGCATCCGCCGTACGCGACGGCATACGCGGTGGCGGGCATGGCGCTGGATCAGCCGATTCTTTCCGAGGCCATTCTGTCGCTGGGACGCGTGCCGGTGGCGGTGTATGCGATGCCGACAGCCGAGGAGCTGGCGCGCAGTGTTGAACCGCTGGTCGACCACCATGACGCCGTGCTACTTCGCTTTCACGGCGCGGTCTGTTTTGCCCGCGACATCGAGCAGGCCGGCTACTTGATGGAAACCCTCGAGCACGTCGCCCGCATCGACTTCATCCGCCGCGCCCTCGGCTCCAACGAAGTGATCCCGCAGAACGAAGTGCAGCGTCTGGAAGCCCTGCGCGCGGCGATGCGCGCAGCGCGCTGATCGGTGGTGATCGCGAGCGATGAGGCTTAGCGAGGAGAAGCAGAATGTTGAATGTTGAGTGTTGGATGTTGAATGGAAAGGCCGTCGCGAAGCGCGCTCCATTCAACACGGAACCTTCAACATCCAACCTTCAACATTTGTCTTCTGCCTTTTGAAAGCATGACCAGAGTCGATCCTCCGAACATCGTCAACATCGCCGACCTCCGGCGCATCGCGAAAAAGCGCCTTCCGCGCGTCGTGTTTGACTACATCGACGGCGGCGCGGACACCGAGTGGACGATGCGCGAGAACGCGCGCGTGTTCGACGATGTGATGCTTCGCCCGCGCTCGGCCGTGGCCACGCCGAGTGTTGACATGCGAACGACGGTACTCGGCGCAACCATCGACCTTCCCTTTCTTCTCGCGCCGGTCGGCAGTTCGCGGATGTTCTATCCGCGCGGCGAGGAAGTGGCGGCGCGTGCGGCGGGCGAGGCCGGCACGATCTACACGCTTTCGACGCTGTCGGGCTGCGCGGTTCGCGACGTCAAGGCGGCCACGCGCGGCCCGGTCTGGTATCAGCTTTACGTGATCGGAGGCCGCGAGGTGGCCGAGGGCGGGATCGCGCGCGCGAAAAACGCGGGCTGTTCCGCGCTGGTCGTCACGGTCGATACGCCGGTCGCCGGAATGCGCGAGCGCGATGTGCGCAACGGCGCGAAAGAGCTCGTATCGGGCGCGCCCTTCGCGATGTTTCCCTACCTCTTCCAATTCCTCGCCCGACCGCGCTGGCTCGCCGCCTACTTGCGCGACGGCGGCTTGATGAGTTTTCCGAACATCGTGCTGAAGGATGGTCCGATGCCGTACGCGGATGTCGGCGCGGCGCTCGAGCAGTCGATGGTGTCGTGGGCCGATCTCAAATGGATCCATGAAGCTTGGCAAGGTCCGATCGTCGTGAAAGGTGTTCACACGGCGGACGATGCGCGCCGCGCAATCGATCATGGCGCTGCCGCGGTGGTTGTCTCGAACCATGGCGGGCGCCAACTCGACGGCGTCGCGCCCACCTTGCGCGTGCTACCGGAAGTGATCGCCGCAACGAACGGACAGGCCGAGGTGTTGATCGATGGCGGGATTCGAAAAGGGAGCGATGTGGTGAAAGCGCTTTGCATCGGCGCACGCGCAGTCCTCATCGGCCGCGCGTACGCCTACGGCCTCGGCGCGGCAGGCGGAGCCGGCGTCGAACGATCGATCGACATCCTCCGCTCCGGCATCATCCGCACGATGAAGCTTCTCGGCTGCGCATCCGTTCGCGATCTCGATGGCTCGTTCGTGCAGATGCCTTCCCATTGCCTTCGTTTCTGAGCACGCGAAGACGCGAAGACGCGAAGGGTTTTGAGGTTGAGATGCTCTCATTCGCGTCTTCGCGCCTTCGCGTTAGAAACGAGTCCCCCGCTACAATCCGCGTATGCATCGTGTTGCCGCCGTCGCTCTCCTCATCCTTATCGCCACATCCGCCTTCGCCCAGAACGACGCCGTTGCCGCGCGCGTCGACCGCATCCTCCGCGAAGTTCCGCTGATCGATGGGCACAACGATCTTGCCGAGCAATACGAGGAACGGGTGAAGGATCATCTCGGCCAGATCGACATCCGGCAGGATCAGAGCAAGCTCACGCCGCCGCTGCATACGGACATTGTGCGGTTGCGGCAGGGGAGGCTCGGCGGGCAGTTCTGGTCCGTTTACGTTCCAACATCGCTGAAGGGAGCCGACGCCGTGCGCGCGGTGATCGAGCAGATCGACGTCGTGCACCGGCTCGTCGATCTCTATCCCGACACCTTCGAGCTCGCAGGCACCGCGGATGACATCGTGCGCATTCATCGCAGCGGAAAGATCGCGTCGCTTATCGGCGTCGAAGGCGGCCACTCGATCGGCAACTCCCTCGCTGTTCTCCGCCAGCTTTACGCCCTCGGCGGGCGCTACATGACCATCACGCACAGCGAGAACGACGACTTTGCCGATTCCGCGACCGCCGATCCGGTTCATGGCGGGCTCACGCCGTTCGGCAAGCTCGTCGTCGCCGAGATGAACCGCCTCGGCATGCTCGTCGATCTCTCGCACGTCGCGCCGAAGACGATGAACGACATCCTCGACATCGCCGCCGCGCCGGTGATCTTTTCGCATTCATCTTCGCGGGCGATCACCGATCACGCGCGCAACGTCCCCGACGATGTGCTCCGCCGCGTCAAGGAAAACGACGGCGTGGTGATGGTCACGTGGGTTCCGACGTTCGTCTCGGAAAAGGCCCGCGCGCGCGATGCCGCGAGAGAGGCGGAGGAAGCGCGCCTCAAAGCGCTCTACCGCGGCCAGCCGGATAAGGTGAAGGCGATGCTCGAGCAGTGGGGAGCCGCCAATCCAGCGCCGCACGCGAACGTGAAGGACGTCGCCGATCACATCGATCACATCGTGAAAATTGCGGGCGCGGAACACGTCGGACTCGGCGCCGATCTCGACGGCATCACCTCAACGCCGGACGGGATGGAAAGCGTCGCTGCCTATCCCGTCCTCTTCGCCGAATTGATCCGCCGCGGCTACAGCGACGAGCAGCTCAAAGGCATCGCCGGATTGAACATCCTTCGCGTGATGCGAAAAGCCGAAGCCGTCGCCGCGCGCCTGCAGAAGGAGCGTCCCGCGTCGGATGTCCGCATCGAAGAAGTGGACAAACCGGTCGCGGCACACTGAATTGTGTAGAGAAGAAAGGCTTTCACCACGGAGACGCAGAGGTCACTGAGAATTTTCCGTGTCCTCGGTGGCTCTCTGGTTCAGTCGTCCGTCAGTCTGCTACGCTCTCCAAATGCGCATACGTGCCCTTGCGGCCTTCACTTTCGCTCTTCTCCTCACCACCGTTTCCGTCGTCGCTCAAACCAAGCCGGCCAACACCGTCGAGGCTCGTCTCGCGGCGCAGAACGCGCTTTTTGAAGAGGCGTGGCAGACCAACCTGAAACTCGCGCCGACGCTGGCCACGGCTGTTGGCGACTATCGCTACAACGATAAGCTCGGCGACAACTCGCTTGCCTCTGTCGCGCAACGGCACGAGATCGATGCGGGATTTCTTGCGAAGATCAAGGCGATTTCGCCGGATGGTTTCAGCGAAGAAGACCGCACGTCGCACGATCTTTTCCTGCGCGGTTTGCAGGAGCGGATGGATGACTACGACCTGAAAGACTACGAGATGCCGGTCACCGCGCAGGGCGGCGTTCACACTGGGCTGGCCGATCTTCCGAACTCGGTTCCGCTCGACTCCGTCAAGCATTACGAGGATTACATCGCGCGCCTTCATCAAATCCCGAAGGCGTTGTTGCAGACCGAGGATGTGCTGCGCGCCGGCGTCAAAGATCATCTCGTCATCGTGAAGTTCGTGGCCGAGAAGATTCCCGCGCAGTGCGCCGGCGTCATCGCCGCGGACCCGTTCCTCATCCCGATCAAGAAGATGCCGGCGACGTTTTCGGATGAGGACAAGAAACGTCTGACGGATGCCATCACCACGACTGTGAATGCCGAGGTGCTGCCGGCGTACAAACAGTTCGCGGCGTTCATTACGAGCGACTACATTCCGGCGGGCCGGGCTACGCTCTCGATCGAGAGTCTGCCCGACGGCAAGCGCCGTTACCAGGCGGCCATCCGGCGATTGACGACGACGAACCTCACGCCCGCCGAGATTCACAAGATCGGACTGAGCGAGTTCGATCGCATCGTCGGCGCGATGACGGCGCTGGCGAAGGCGAACGGTTACGCCGATCTGGCCAGCTTCCGCGATCACGTCGAGAACGATCCGAAGTACAAGCCGTCGTCGGAGCAGGCCATCGTCGACGACTTCGACCGCTACATCAAACAGATGCGGCCGAAGCTGCCGCAGCTCTTCAACGTGATTCCGTCGGCGCCGGTAACCGTGGAAGCGATTCCCGATTTTCAGAAGGCCGCGGCCACGCACTACCAGACCGGCACGCCCGACGGAAAGCGGCCGGGCCGCGTTTCGGTCGCCGTCTCCGATTACAAGAACCGCTCGTTCATCAATGACGAGGCGGTCGCGTATCACGAGGGCATTCCCGGCCATCACATGCAGCTCTCGATTCAGCAAACTCTCAAAGGGCTGCCCGAGTTCCGCAAGCACGGCGGCAACTCTGCGTATGCCGAGGGATGGGCGTTGTATTCGGAGGAACTGGGGAAGGAAGTGGGCTTCTATCAGGACCCCGGCTCCGATTACGGCCGTCTCCGCTCCGAGCTTTTCCGCGCGGTGCGTCTCGTCGTCGATACCGGAATTCACGACATGGGCTGGAGCCGCGATCAGGTCGTCGAGTACATGCGCAACTCGCACGCGGTCGACGAGCCGACGATTCAGTCGGAGACCGATCGCTACATTTCCTGGCCAGCGCAGGCGTGCAGCTACAAACTCGGCCAGCTCAAGATTCGCGAGCTTCGCATGCGCGCGACGCAGCAACTCGGCAGCGCGTTCGACATCCGCAAGTTTCACGACGAGGTGCTTGCCGGCGGCAGCCTTCCACTCGATCTGCTCGATGCGCGGATCACGAGGTGGATTGCGGCACAAAAGTCTGCAGGGGCAAAGAACTAGCCCGAATTTCTCACACGAATCATCCCCCCTTGAATCGAACGCCTTCTCCCCCGCGCGTTTTTTGCGGGGGGAGAAGGTGGCGAAGCCGGATGAGGGGGCGTTGCAAGATGGAAGAAACACGTTCTTTGCGAGCGTGACCGTTTGAAAAAGACATCCCGCTCAGCGTTTGGGCAACGTAGAGGCGACAGTCAAACGCCCCCTCATCCGTCCTTCGGCCACCTTCTCCCCCACTGAAAAGCGTGGGGGAGAAGGCGCTCGTTTGAGAGATCGGTGCTGCGATCGGAAGAAATCGTGTTCGAAGGCGAAGGGGCGGCTGCTACCGATTACGATGACGATAGTGATCATCACCCAACTCCTCCTCCCAGGTGCATCCGCCTACGAGCGCAAGTCGCAAGCGATCGATGCGGCCGCGTTGCCGGCGGAGCACGATGTGCGCCTCGGCGATCTCGCGGACGCGGACATCGTCCACATCTACGCCCCGCGAATCCTCGATCCGGCAGCGCTGCGAGACATCACGCTTCCCTTCGTCAGCAACGCGCACCCGAAAGCGGCGCGCTTCAACTGGCGCAAGGAGCGCCAGCCGGCAAGAGTCATCACGCCGCTCAAAGATCCCACGCCAACTCACGAGATCTCGGCACCGCAAGACCACGCGACCGCGACGGCAGACGACGACACCGCGAGACGGCGCGAACGCAAGATCCCACCGCTCGAAACGTTCATCCCCGAGGCGGTGGACGATCGATACTTCGAGCTGGCAACCAAACAACCCGGCACCCGCGCCACCGTCGGCACCTTCAGCCGTCCCTCGATCCGCAACATCGTCGAACAGACCGCAACGCGCATTCACCGGTTCCGCGACGACGTCGACTGGCTCCTTTTCGATGAGCAACCATCCCTCGACGATCTACGCGGGGTGGACATCTGGGTCGATCCCGCCGTAGAGGAAGACGACGCCGATGGCTTCGTCGCCGAGGCCGTGGCGGCGGGAAAGGCGGTCGTGGCCTCGCGAACAGCGCTCAACTCGCAACGGTTGGAAAAAGGACGAACCGGCTTCCTTGTCCCACATCACGATCCGAACGAATTGACTCATGCGATACTTGCCGCCCTTTTCAAGTCCGAGCGAACACAGAATATAATTACGGCCTCGCAGCAAACCGTCTCAAAGTTCCGCGCCCGGCATCGGGTCCGCGCGCTGATCCAACTCTACGAATCCATCCTCCAATGATCCGTCTCGAAGACCTGCCGCCACTGCAAAGCCGCGCCCTCAACCTGGTCAGGGAAGTGGCCGCGGAAAAGGATCTCCGCCCGTTTCTCGTCGGTGGCCCGGTCCGCGATCTCATCCTGGGCAGGGAAAACGTGGTCGACGTCGATCTCACCCTCGAAGAAGGTGGTTCGACACTGGCGCGCGCGCTGGCCAAACGAGTGGGCGGCCGGCTGCGCTCCTTTCCTCAGTTTCTGACCTACAAAGTCACCGCGGAAGGCCTGCCCGAGATCGACATCGCCACCGCACGCAAAGAACGTTACCGGTCGCCCGGCGCGCTGCCGACCGTCACTGCGGGCAGGCTGAAGGAGGACCTGATCCGGCGCGACTTCTCCATCAACGCCATGGCCATCGACGTCATGACCGGCGAGATGCTCGATCCCACTGGCGGCGTTCACGACCTCGAAGCGCGCATCGTCCGCGTACTGCACGACGAGAGTTTCGCTGACGATCCGACACGGATTTTTCGCGCCATCCGCCTTTGCATCCGCCTCGGCTTCACGCTCGACGAGCACTCCGCCTCACTGATGCGGACCGCGCTCGAGAATGGCGCCCCGTCCACGATTGCGAAAGAACGAATCTGGCGCGAGCTCTTTCTCGCGTTCGATGAGGCCGATGCTCCCGCGACGATCGCCGCGCTGAATGATGCCGGAGCGCTCGATGTGCTCTTCGGCCGCCGCACCGCCGACCCGAAGTTGCCATCCCGCCTGCAGCGCGTTCACGCCGCGCTCGCGAACGCGCCGGACCTCGACCGCGAGGTGATGTACACAGGCGCGATCCTTTACGGAAACGCGTCGCCGGTCGATCTCGAGGGCTCCGGCTTTTCGCAGAAGCGGGCGCGCAATCTCATCCAGATCGCGAACGAATTGCCGCGCTTCACGGATGCGCTGTCCGAGGCGACGTCGGATCATCAGAGGTTCCGGCTGTTCAAGCACGCCTCCGCCGAAATGCTCAGCATCGTCGCCGCCTCGGCGCCCGATGAGCAGCCACATGTAGCGCGCTTCCAGGAGTTCCGATCGTTCAAACTTCCGCTGCGCGGCAACGACCTCGAGGTGCCGCTTGGCCCGCACGTGGCGCGCGCACTGGAGCGTACGCGCGAGGCCGTTTTCACCGGCGAGATCGAGCAGACCGAGGCGCGAACGTTTGCGCGGGCGATGGCGATCAAGTACCTTAGTTTGAAGAGTGAAGTTAGATTAGAAGAGTGAAGTCAAAAACACTTCTAACTTCACACTTCTCAAAACCATGCGGCGCTTCATCCTCTGCTTCGCGCTCCTGATCGTGCTTGTCGCGGCACTGCCCGCCGCCGCTCAATCGCAGCCGCCGCAAACACTGCCGGAAGTGCGTGACCTGACGCCGCCGGCGCAGGATGCGATGCACGACATCAGCATGGTCGACACGGTTCCCCTCGGCGGCGCCATCGCCATCCCGCTTCCCGAGCGCGAACGACGCAAG
>DATAMS010000683.1:0-6231 GCA_036260495.1 Thermoanaerobaculia bacterium | reverse complement strand
TTGAGCTGCGCGTTCTGCACCTGCGCCGCGTCGGCTTTGACCGTGCCTTCGTTGACGCGCAACTGCGATTGCTGCGTGTTGTACTGCTGCTGCGGAATCACGCCGGCTTTGTACAGATCGGCGAAGCGCTGCAAGTCGCGCTTCGTATTTTCGAGCGTTGCTTCATCCTTGAACTTCGTTGCCTCGGCTTGCGCGAGCGCGGCTTCCGAGGGCCGCGGATCGATCAGCGCCAGCTCCTCGCCGGTGTGGACAAGCTGCCCTTCCTGAAAATTGAAGCGCAGCAGTTGCCCGTCGATGCGCGTCTTGACGGTGACGGTGTTCAGTGCGTTGACGTTGCCGAGTCCGTCGAGATAGACGGGAACGTCGCGCTGCTCGACCGCCACGACAGCAACGGTGGAAGCGCGGTTTTTGCCCGCCGCTGCCGCATCTTTCGAATCCTTCGCCGCGGTCTCGGATCGATGGCGCAACGCGATGACGATGATGACGACGAGAACGACGCCGATCGCAATCAGAATGAATCGCCCGCGCCGGTGCGGCCGGGTATCCGCGCTCTGGTCGTCGCTCTCAGGCTTCGGAGCCTGTTTCGCCGCGGGGTTGGGAACTTCGTACGACACTTCATGATCAGCCACGGTTTCGTCCACTCTGGTCATCAATACTCCAGCAGGCCCCGGCCCGGACGCATTCGGCAAAGCAATCTCTTTACCATCTGCGCCGCAAATCGTTGAACGGGCGCTGTCTTACCGGGAAAAGGCCGGTCTGAGGGCGGATCGGGAAGCACCTGGGAAGATGCTCAGGGCCGCGGGCGAGCTGGCGTCTTTTCACGAACGACTCGTTCAGAAGTGGCGTGACGACGAAGCCATCACGGCGAAGATCAATGAGATTTCCGCTTAGGAGCCGGCCTCGCAGGACCCGGTGTTTCAGAGCATTTCGGTCCGTTGCGAGAAACTTGAAAGGCCAGCTTTAGAGCTTTTCTGGGACCGCTTGTAATGCAACCCACCGAGGCGAGGACGCCTCGCTGGCCGCGGGCGAGACGCCCACACTCCTCATCTCATCTCCTTGAAAACAACCCGAAACTCGGCGCCACCTTCTTCGCGGTTCGTCAGCGAGAAAGGGAGGTGATGGTTCGTCAGGATCTCGGAAACGATGGTGAGGCCGAGGCCGCGTCCTTCACGCTTGGTGGTGAAGAACGGCGTGAACATTTCTTCAGTCGCTGACGCGTCGATGCCGTGACCGGTGTCGGCGATGGAGAGCACGCCGTCGTGCCAGCGCACTTCGATCTCGCCACGTTCGCCGATCGATTCGACGGCGTTGCGGATCACGTTGATGATGACTTGCTCGAACTGACTTTGGTCGGCGCGCACTCGGGTGCCGGCCGGGATCTCAGTCTTCAACACGATGGCGTGATTCTCGAGCTCGGGACGGAGCAACCTGCCGATGTCATCGACGATCGGGGCGAGGTCGGCATCTCGAGGATTGGGCTGCGGAAGGCGGACAACGTCTGCGAAGCCGGTCATGAAGCGATTCAGCGACTCGATGCGCGCGGCGGCAATCGTCAGCGCGCTCGTGAAATCGTCGCGATCCTCGGGACCGACCTGATCGGCGTAATGCAGTACGGATTCGAGCAGCGAGCGCACGGCGCCGACGGAGTTATTGACCTCGTGCGACATCATCCGAATCAGTTTCTCGTACGCGGTTTTCTCCGTGAGCCGCAGCTCCTCGGTCAACTCTTCGAGCAGATAAAAGGTCTTGGGAAAGCCGCGATCGCGGAACTCGGTGCGCGAGATTTTGAGCCTTCGCGCGCCCGCGAGCGTGACGAGCCGCGACTGGCCGGACTCCAGCGCCGGCAGCGATGCGGCGACGGCAGGTTCGCGCAACAGACGCTCCGCTGCCGGGTTGGCCTGTTGGACCGCACCTTCAAAACTGTGAATCACGATCCCCGAGGGAGATGCTTCGACGATCTTCTGCAGGAGATGCTGCTGCTCCTCGGCTGCCAGCCGCTCTTCGCGCAGCCGGTCGATCATCAGGTTGTAAATTTCGATCAGACGATCCATCTCCGGTTGTCCGATCGGCACGAAGCGCGACGTGAAATCGCGCTCGTTGATCAACTCCGCGCCCGTGCGAATCAGCTCCATCGGCACGAACAGAGCGTTGACCATGCGATAGCTGACGACGATCGAAACAACGAACCCCAGCTCGACAACGAACAGCCACTCCTGATGCTCCATCAGAATCAGCACCGCGCCCGCCGCCAATGCGAGATGCAGGACGATGAACCAGAGGAGCAGCTTGGTGCGGAGGGTCATGGCGCGGTTGCCTGGTTGCCAGGTTCCCGAGTTGCCCGAAGCAGGTTGCTCAGTTGCTGGGTTGGGAGGTAGCTGAGGATTGCCATCGACTCCGGACGTTCGTAATCAAGAGATCCAGCAACTGAGCACCGCAGTAACCGGTGCCCGGCAACGCGGCAACCAGGCAACCCGTCAACCCACATCACCGATCCCGTACTTTTCCAGCCTTCGATACAGCGCCGCGCGGCTGAGTCCAAGCGCATCGGCAACGCGCGAAAGATTGCCTTCGTAGTGCTTCAGGCATTTCACGATCATGCCGCGCTCGATCTCGTCGAGCGTCATCGTGCCGGCGTCAGGAAGCGATGCGTCGCGGCGCTGGCGTGACTCGAGATCGCGCACGGCGACGAAGTCATCGAGCGTCAGCTCGCCACCGTTGCTCATCACGACGGCGCGCTCGATCGTCTGCCGCAATTGACGGATGTTGCCCGGCCAGTTCTGCGTCTTCAGCCACTCCATCGCTCGCGGCGCGATGCCATCGACCGTGCGTTCGTAGATCTCCGAGGCCAGCCGCAGGAAGTGGGACGCCAGCCGCGGAACATCGGCGCGTCGATCGCGCAACGGCGGCAGCGAGATCGTGATGAGGTTGAGCCGATAGAGCAGGTCCTCGCGAAACTCGCCGCTGGCGACGAGCTCGTGCAGCGGCCGGTTCGTCGCCGAGACGACGCGCAGATCGACCGATCGCGTGCGGCTCGATCCCAGCACCTCGTACGTCCGGTCCTGCAGAACGCGCAGCAGTTTCACCTGCGATGCGGGATCGATCTCGCCGATCTCGTCGAGAAAAATCGTTCCGCCGTCAGCGACTTCAAATCGCCCTTTGCGATCCTGGCGCGCGTCCGTGAACGCGCCGCGAACGTGACCGAACATCTCGCTCTCGAAAAGTGTGGATGAGATGCCGCCGAGGTTGACCTTGACGAAGGGGCGGCCGCGGCGGCGGCTGTTGCCGTGAATCGCCTCGGCCACCAATTCCTTCCCCGTTCCGCTTTCCCCCATGATCAGTACCGACGCCTCGGTCGGCGCAACGCGCGCGATCAGCTCGAGCACGCGCAGCATTTTCGGATCGCTGCCGATGATGTTGGCGAAGTCGAATCGCGCATCGAGATCGGCCCGGCTCGGCGCCTCGCTAGCTGCCTCCGGGGCTTCGGCGAGCTTGAGCGCGGTCTCCACCGACTGCACAACCAGCGCGTTCGACCACGGCTTGGTGATGAAGTCCGCCGCTCCTCGCTTCATCCCTTCCACCGCCAGACCGATCGATCCCCACGCCGTCATCAGGATCACCGGCAGCGATGGATTCTCAGCGCGGATAGTGGTCAGAAGTTCGAGTCCCTCCTCGCCAGTCGTACGACGCGAGAAGTTCATGTCCTGAATGACGAGCGACGGCCGCTCGGTGCGCAACTGCTCCAGCGCCTCGGCGACGCTGTGCGCGGACGTGGATCGATATCCATGCTGTTTGACCAGCAGGGCGAGCGATGCCGTGATCGAGGGATCGTCGTCAACGATGAGGATCATGTGTGGGTGTCGCGTGTCGGGAGTCGGGTGTCGGAGAGCGCGAAGAAAGGAAGGCTTTTTCTCCGACCCCCGACCCCCGAAACCCGAAAACCTCACTCGTAATGCAACGCCTGCGCGGGTTGGACGCGGCCTGCGAGCCAGCTTGGATATACGCCGCACAGTAGCGTGAGGCCGTAAATCGTCGCAAGCGCGCCTGCGAGGCCCATCGTGAATGAGGACACGCTGACGAAGCGGAAAACCCCGAGCAGTGGCAGTTGCGCGATGACGATTACGCCGACGACTACGGCCAGCGTCGAGAGCAGCGCCACCTCGATCAAAATCTGTCCATTGACCTCGCCGCCTGTGGCGCCGAGCGCGCGGCGCAGTCCGATCTCGCGCGTGCGGCGCGTGACGGTTTGCCACAACACGCCGGAGAGTCCGAGAGCCACCATCGTTATCAGGAACGAGGCGATGATTCCGCCGACGACTGCCGGTGCGATGAACACTTTGTTCAGAAGCACGCGCATCTGATCCATGTGCTGGATGCGCACCGGGTAGTCAGGCGCGATCGCGTGCAGCCGTTTGATGAGCGTCTCCTCGAAATCGGCGGGCGTTCCGGGGCGAACGCGGAAAATGATGTCGCGCCCAACGCGTCCCTGTTTCTGCGTCAGCGAGAGGCGATGAAACATCATGTTTTCGTGGTCCTGGGACAGCTCGCCGTGCTTTCGGAACGGCGCGATCACACCCACGATCTGGTAGGACGTGTCCTTGTCGGGCTGCAGCGTCTTGCCCACGACATCAAGCGTGCCGAAAAGCGAATTGGCGATGTCCGCGTCGATGATCACGTGTTCGTTTCCGGCTGCATCGTCGTCCGTTGTGAACCAGCGGCCGCGGAGTACCGGCACGTGAAGCACCTTCGCAAAGCCATCACTTGCAGTGTCGACGTTGACGTCGATCGTGTGGCCATTGACGGTCATGTCGGTGGTCCATGTCGAGGTGCTGTACGGCGGTCCGCCCGAGGCCGCGACAGCCTCGATCTGCGGCTGGGACTGAATCTCGCGCAACATCGCCGCCATCACCGGGCGCCGTGAATCGTTGGTCTGCTCCTCGGTTTCGGGCGGAAAACTGATCGTGGCACGCCAGACATCGTGATAGTCGAAGCCCAGCGGTTTGTTCCAGCGAATGATCATCGAGGTCGCCATCGTGATGACCGCGAAGACGACGAAAAACGAGAAGAGGATTTCGACGATCAGCAATCCATTGGCGCGCTTCCGCCGCCACACCAGTTTCAACAGATGTCGAATCACATTGCACCTCCGCGCAGAGCAGTGACGGGATCGAGACGGGACATTTTCCAGGCCGGATAAAGGCCGGAAAAGACGCCGAAGAACGCGGCGATCAGCATTCCCCAGCCGAAGACGCGCAGGTTGAGATCGAAGTGCGCGCCAGGAATGAATTCGACCGAAGCGAATGCCTGGAGCATGAAAAATGCGAGCACGAACGCAGCACACCCTCCGATCACGGTCAGCACGATGTTCTCGACGATGAACTGGCCGATGAGCATGCGCCGCGGCGCGCCGAAAGCCTTGCGGACTCCGACTTCCGAGGCGCGCTCGAGGATGCGGCTGAGATTCAGAGTGATGAGATTGAGCGCCGGCAACGTCATGAAGAGAAGCGTCAGCGCAAGGAACACCAGCCGCAGGACCATCGGTCCACGCGCGCCGAGCTCATTGTTCGTCAGGCTGCGCGCGATCGATTCGAACGGCGTATCCAGGCCCGAGGTGATTTCGGTGTAGGTCTTTGGATCATCGATCGGCAGATGCGACACGCGCGTCTGAAACTCGCGCTGCATCTTCGGGATGCCGGCGGTGCTCTTCGCCAGAACCGAGGCCTCGAAGTTGCCCATGAACTCCTTCCGCTCCTGATCGCTCGGCGGACCGAGCGGCACCCACAGCGTGCTGTACGCAATCTGCTGCGTGAAGGGAACGGTGGGAACGACGCCGATGACGCGATAAAGATCGCCGCCGATGTTGACCATCTTTCCGACTGCGGCCGCTCCTCCGAACAGCTTCTGCCGCACGTCTTCGGTGATGACGACGACCTGCCGGTTCGCCGCTTCATCGGCCGCGCTATACGGACCGCCTTCGAGGAAGTGGAAATCTAGGACCTTCCAGTACTCGGCGTCGGCGCGGCGGTACGGCAGCTCGAGACGCCGCTGCCCGTCGTAAACGACAACCGTCTGGATCTCCTTGTAGAGCGTCACGCGCTCGGTGCCCGGCAGATTCGGCAGCGTCGGATCGAGAAAGCCGTGTCCCGGATTGCTTTGCTCCGTTGAGTGCGGTCCATGCTTACGAACGCGGCTGACGGAGACGATGCGATCGAGATTCGATTGCGGTGCACGCGG
>DATAMS010000667.1:0-1995 GCA_036260495.1 Thermoanaerobaculia bacterium | reverse complement strand
CCGTCAGCCCTTCACACACAGGAGTTGCTTCAGCCGGAACAGTGGTTCGACCAGCGACTGCTGAGCGAGCATGACGGAATCAATGTCCTTGTAGGCGGCGGGAATTTCGTCGATGACGCCTGCATCCTTGCGGCATTCGACACCCGAAGTCTGGGACTCCAGGTCTTTCATCGTGAACTTTCGCTTAGCTTCACTGCGAGACATGCGGCGGCCGGCGCCGTGCGAGCATGAGTGGAAACTCTCCGGGTTGCCGAGGCCCTCGACGATGTAGGAGCGCGTTCCCATACTGCCGGGAATGATGCCCAGCACGCCCGCGCCGGCACGGATCGCACCCTTCCGCGTAACGATGACCTTCTCGCCGAAGTGCGTCTCGCGCGCGAGGTAGTTGTGATGGCAATTGACCGGCTCGTCCAGCCTCAGTTGCGGGAAGTGATGACGAAGATTGCGGACGACTTCTTCGAGAATGAGCAGCCGGTTCTTCGACGCGTACTCCTGCGCGAACTCGACGTCGGCAACATACGCATCGAACTCCGGCGTCGCTTCATCGAGGTAGGCAAGGTCAGGATCGGCGAGGTGAATTTGCGCCTGCTTCGCGATTTCCTTCGCCCTCTTCATATGGCCCTCGGCCACCGTCTTCCCGAAGTTGCGCGATCCGCTGTGCAGCATGATCCAGACCTGGTCGCGCTCGTCGTGGCATAGCTCAATGAAGTGATTGCCGCCGCCGAGCGTCCCGAGTTGCGCGATCTGACGCGCGCTGATCTTCGCGACCATATCCGCGGGAGCGCGTCGCAGCCATGACGCCGCTCCGCTGGTGGAGTCGTTGTGCGATCCAGCCGGACCGTTGCCAACCGGCACTCCCCGCTCGATGGCATTGCGAAGCTTCGCGGCCACGCCATCGCCGAAATCGAACGAGGTCAGGTTCGTGCGAACGGCAGCCATGCCGCATCCGATGTCGACGCCGACCGCGGCGGGACAGATCGCTCCCTTCGTAGCGATGACCGATCCGACCGTCGCGCCTTTGCCGAGGTGGACGTCGGGCATGGCCGCGACGTGATGAAACACGAAGGGCAGGTTCGCAATGTTCACGAGCTGATCGAGCGATTGCGATTCGACTTCATCGAGCGGAGCCCAGATCTTGATCGGAACGCGCGCTTTCCGGACTTCGCCGAGGATGGGCATGGGACCTTCGTTAATGAGTGGCTTGCACCGTTTCTTCCGTGTCGGGTGCCGGCTTTCGGGCGTCGGGTGTCGGAGACAGGTCTGCGCGATGTTGCGCGTGTCAGCACGCGTTGTTCGAAACGCACGTTCGAGATCGAAGTTCCGCCGGCGCCGGACCTTCGGTCGTTGATTCTTGCTGATCGCTGGGAACGTCGATGGTGTAACTCCGACGCCCGACACTCGTCACCCACGCATCAGCTCGCATGGCCCGGCACTTGAGCACGGTCACAGCACATCTGGCCTCTCCGTTGCTTAGTTCCAATAACCCAGAAGGTGGATGGGGTGGCTGAAGAAGCGGAACGTAATGAAGGAGCGCGGCGCGCGCTGGTGGTCGATGATGATGCTGCAATCCGTATTCTCGTCTCGCGCATTCTCAGCCGGCACGGCTTTATTGTGGATGCCGCTGCTGATGGCGCCGAAGCGATCGAGGATCTGATCGCGCACGACTACGACCTGATCACACTCGACCTGATGATGCCGCGCATCGACGGATACGGCGTGGTGAAGTACCTCCAGGAGCACAAGCCGGAACTGTTCAACCGTCTGATCGTGATGACTGCCTTCGGCCCGCACGCGCTGGAGAAGATCTGCCCGCCCGTCGTGCGCATGATTCACAAACCGTTCGAGATCGAGGAGTTGGTGCGCGAGGCGGAAGCGGTCGCTTCGTGACCGCGAGCGGAAGATTCAGCGATCAGAATCCTTGATCTTTGTGCTCCCCAAACGTTTCCTTCAACGTATTCACGATCTCGCCGGCCGTGCAGTCCTGGCGAATACATT
>DATAMS010000654.1:0-9023 GCA_036260495.1 Thermoanaerobaculia bacterium | reverse complement strand
TCTGGGCCTGGAACTGCTGGCGCTGAGTTCGTACGGCCTGGTCGCGATGGATCGCGACAATCCGATCGCGTCGGAAGCGGCGATGAAGTATTTCATCCTCGGCGCCGTCAGTTCGGGGATTCTTCTGTACGGAATCTCGCTGATTTACGGCGTCTGCGGGTCGCTGAACCTGCTCGACATCGCCGCGGCCATGTCGACGATCGTCACCAACGACGCGCTGATGTTCGGCATCATGCTGCTCGGCGCCGGACTCTGTTTCAAGATCGCCGCCGTCCCGTTCCATGTGTGGACCCCGGACGTTTACGAAGGCGCACCGACGCCAATTGCCGCATTTCTCTCCACCGGATCGAAGGCCGCCGCGTTCGCGATTTTCGCGCGCATCTTCTACACCGGTCTGCACGACTTTCACATCGAGTGGAACTACGTGTTGGCCACGATCTCCGCGCTGTCGATGATCATCGGCAACCTTGCCGCGATCACGCAGGACAACGTCAAACGGATGCTCGGCTACTCATCGATCGCGCATGCCGGCTACGTTCTCCTCGGCATCATCTCGCTCAACGCGCTCGGATTACGCGGCATCCTCGTCTACTCCGTTGTCTACGTCTTCGCCAACCTCGGCATCTGGGCGACCGTGCTCATGCTGCGGCGTCACCAATACGCCGGCGAGCGCGTCGATGACTTCGAAGGACTTAGCAGACGCTCGCCGTTGTGGGCGTTCGCGATGGTCGTCTTCCTTCTCTCGCTCGGCGGCATTCCGCCAACCGCAGGCTTCATCGGCAAGTACTTCTTGTTTGCTGCCGCGGTGCAGGCAGGATTCGGCTGGCTGGCAGTGATCGCCGTGCTCATGTCCGCCGTGTCGATGTTCTACTACCTGCGCCTCGTCGTGGCAATGTACCTGCGCGAGGGAGTGGAAGCGGAGTTCGCGATCACGACGCCGCTCAGAATCGTGGCCGGAATCTGCCTCGTCGTGACCCTGGCCCTCGGCATCGTGCCCTCCTCGCTGATCGATCAGGCCGTGCTCTCCTCGAGCCATGTCGCCGCGCACGCGACGCTCACGCCCCATGCCGGACGATAAAGACAGCGACAGCGGAAAGAAAATCCGCCAGAACGAAACTCTGCTCGAGGCGTCGTCGATCGGCCTCATGTTCCCCATCGCCATCGGACTCGGGTTTGGTTGGGGATGGGGGATGGACAAGTTCTTTCACACCAGCCCGTGGCTGACGTGGATCTTCACCGGCTTCGGCGTCATCGCTGCGTTCATCAACCTTTTCCGGATCGGCTTGCGGAATGACGACGGCTCTTCAGGATGAGTCGCCGGCGGTCGTGCTGGGGCGCATCCGCCGGATTGCGCTCGCCGCGTGCGGCGTCTTCACCATCCCCGTTCTGGTGCTTTCGGGCTGGCGTGGATTGATCGGATTGACTTGCAGTGGTCTCGTAACTATGATCAATTTCCTTTGGTTGGAGGAGATCGTCGAGACTCTGCTCCAGCCAGCGCAGCACCGGCATCTCGGGAGAGTGACAATCCGTACATTGTCTCGCTTCGCTCTCGTCGGTGCGGCGCTTTTGGTCACAATCTTCGTAGCTCGCGTCAATGCTGCAAGTGTGTTGCTGGGGTTCTCGATTGTGGTGGTGGGAATCATGGGTGAAGCTCTGTACTCGACATTCCGAAGCGTCGCCCGATAGAGGTTGATGGAACACGAAAGCTCGATTCTTTACGCGCCGTTCAATACGCTGTGGCACAGCGTGCAGCACCGCTACGCCTGGGATGTGCCGGATCACGTGATCATGGCGCTGCTCGTTCTGGTCATCTGCTCGATCCTTTTTCCGCTGATGTCGCGGAAGATCAGCCGCGAGAATCCCAGCCACTTCCAGCAGTTGCTCGAGCTGGTCGTGGGCGGTCTTCGCGATCTGCTGCGCGACATCATCGGACACGAAGGCGACCGCCATCTCGACATCATCGGCGGATTTGCGGTCTTCATCTTCCTGTCGAATATCTTCGCGCTTTTCTTCTTCCTGCAGCCGCCGACGAGCAACCCGAACACCACGTTCGGACTCGCGCTCTGCGCCTTCGTCTACTACAACTACCAAGGCATCAAGACGCAAGGCATCGTTCACTACCTGAAGCACTTCATGGGACCGATGCTGATTCTGGCGCCGCTGATGATTCCCATCGAGATCATCGGACACTTGGCGCGCATCCTGTCGCTCGGCATGCGCCTCTTCGGCAACATCTTCGGCGAGCATGCCGCCACTGGGATCTTCATGGGCATGCTGCCTTTCGTACTGCCCTGGCCGATGATGGGCCTCGGCATCTTCGGCGCCTTCCTGCAGACCTTCGTCTTCATCATGCTGACGATGGTCTACATCGGCGGAGCCACCGTGGTGGAAGAGCACTGATCCGCAAAACCGACTGCAACGAATTCACAGAACGTAACGAGATTTCAGGAAAGGAGAAAATGGAATGAGCAAGTTCAAACCCGTCATGATGGCGCTGTCCACAGTGCTGATCGCCGGCGCAGTGTTCGCGCAGGATACGGCCGCGACGACTGGCCCGACCGGAGTGCGTTGGGGTGTTCTGGCCGCGGCCTTCGTTCTCGGCATCGCAGCAGCAGCAGGCGCCATCGGTCAGGGCCGCGCCATTGCCGCTTCGGTCGAGGGCATTGCCCGCAACCCAGGCGCAGCCGGCGCGATCCGCTTGTCGATGATCATCGGTCTCGCCCTCATCGAGTCGCTGGTCATCTACGCCCTCGTCATCGCGTTCCTCGCCTACAAGCTTTAATCCGCAGACAGAAGTACGAGCAAAGGCCCGGCAGGGATCACTTGCCGGGCCTTTGTGTTTTCTGATGTCAGATCCGAGGCTTGGATTTGGCTACCGAGGCGATGATGCCGATGCCGAGAAGCGCAAGAGTGCCGATGGCGATCCAGAGCGTCGGTACGTGCATCATGTACGCAGCGATCGCCAGCGCCGCAATCAGAATCACCCAGCCCAGAACGGAGAGATTGAACCAGTTCACGGAGTACCTCCACGGGTGGACTCAGCAATGGAGGTGCCGGAAATGCTGGGAGGGCTGAGAAGCGTCGAATGGACTCTGATCTGCAGCGGACCCACCGAAAACAAAAGAGCCGGCGAACGTCGCCGGCTCATTGCGTATTGTGTCGTGAACGAGGATTGCTACTACTGCGTGCTCACCATCTTGTCGAGCGCCGTGAGGGCTACCTCGGCCGAGAGCTTGTTGTCGATGCCGATCGACTTCACGTCGCTCCACGTTCCGTTGACGTAGGTGATGTAGTTGAGCGAGGTCTCGCCGGCGTTGGCGAACGCGAGACGGTCGCCGCGCTCGATTACGCTGATCGGCCCCTTCCAGTTGGAGCTGAAGCTGGGAGGCACCGCCAGGCTCATAGGCGGCTTGCCACCGCCAGGTCCGCCACCGTTGATGCCGCCCGGAATGTGGATGCGAACATCGGCGATCGGGTGAAGTGTCACGGCGTGCAGCAAATTATTCTTCGTGTCGCCGAAGACGATATCGACGGTGCTCTGCATGGGCGAGCTGACGATTGCGGGATGGCGGAGGATCTCCGCATTGAACTGCGGATCAACAGCATTGAAGAAGTCACTGCCGGCGGGAACGAAGTCTTCGAGCGAATGAATCTCGGTCGACGACTGCGAGAGGGTTCCGTTCTCGATCGGGAGCATCGCGTAGCGTGCTTCTCCGCCGCTACTGGTCTCATCCCACCATACAGCGTTGAGCAAAAGCGCCGGCACGTCAGCGTACGTGCCATCCTTCTGAAGCTGCGACACGCGACGGCTGATGCCGAGGCGCAGGTTCGTGTGAATATGATTTGCTTGATTGTCGATCGAGATGGCGGGATGCCACTTGCCGTCGCGATAGGAAGCGAGAAGTAGTTCGCTCGACGTCCCGCTCGACGTGTGGGTCCAAAGGACGAAAAGTGTCTTCGAATCCGCGTCATACGCGAGAGTGCTGCCGAAGTGGTAGCCGGCTCGCACCGATTCGGGGACCAGCATGTACTGCGGCGCTTCCGAGCCATTCTGAATCGACAGCTCGAGGATATTCGCAGCGGCCACGCCCGACGACGATGACGGAATCCCCTGGTCGACGGTATAGACCGTCCCGTCGAGCGTGACCAGCACATCACGGTCGACGGCCTGAGCGAAAGCGGTCGCGGCGAACAAGATGAGAGCAAGCGATACCAGGAAGCGTTTCATAGTTTTAGGTTGATCATCGACCGAAGGTCGATCGCAAACAAAAGACTCTTCATGTTGCGGAACTGTGGATAAAAGCGCGCTAGTTCTTCGAAGTGATATTCAGCCGCTTCGAGGTCGCCTGTTTTGTAGGCGGCTTCGCCGAGAAGGTAATGAGCGTTGCGAACTTGACGTGGCTCGCAGGCTAGATCGAGAGATATTTCTCCGTAGAGACGAGCCTTTTCATACTGCTGGAGGTCAAGATAGCCGTAGCAGAGATCAACATACGTGTCAGATTTCAGTTGCGGTGACGGGATTTCATCGATCACGCTGTGGAGAAGACGAAGACCCTCCTTCGTATCGCCGCTGATCAACTTGGTGTATCCGAGGTTGCCGATGATGGCCACACGGCTGAACGAAGTATCCGTGCCATCGCTGACCTGTTCCACGCAAGCCAGCGCTTGCTCGAAGCACTCCATTGCCTTCGAAAACTGGGAGTCGGTCTGATAGACGAGGCCGAACTCGTTTAGCGCTCGGAGCTTCCAGATGGACTGGTTGGCGTCGTTCGCAGCATCCAAGGCGATCTGACCATAGAAAATAGCTCGTTTGGTCTCGTTCAGAAGACTGTGTTTGTACATCAGGGCGTAGGCGGTCAGGAACGTGTGACGCGCGTTGCGCCGGCGCATCAGGATCATCGGCAACGCCTGCACTTCCGGTCCGCCGCGCTGCACAGCGATCAACGTTTCTGCCTTGTTGATCGTGATGAGCTCACGAACTTCTTCGTCACTCGCCAGACCGAGCGCCTCGTCGTAGAGCGCGATCGCTTCGTCTAGTCTTTCCGAACGGACTTTCGCCAGTGCTTCCTGGCGCAGTTCCTCGATACGTGGATTCAGTTCAGACATCCTCACCCTCGCTCTCCCCACTGTCTGAATCCCAGGAGTTGTCTTCTTCCTGGGCGCGCTTGAACTCGATGAAGCTCTCGACTTCCTTCTGCGCCGTCGGGCTGAGGCTGCGGTACTTCTGCACGACTGTCTCAGTGCGCGCGCCTTCATCGAAGAAGTCGCCGATGCTGAGATCGAACGTCCCCAGGATCTTCAGCAGCGTGTCGAGACCGACTTTGTACTCGCCTTGCTCCATGCGCGAGAGGTCGGATTGATGAACGCCGATGCGGTCGGCGAGCTCCACCTGAGTCAGCTTGCGCTGACGGCGAAGCTGGCGGATTTTGCGGCCTACGAGCTCGAGCTGTGCTGGCTTATTCATGGGACGTTGCGTTGACTTTTATGCTGCGGGAACCATAAACTCGCGCCAATCTACGGACTTGCTGCCCGGCTGTCAAGTTCAGAAGGTCCAGCACACGCACAAAAACCTCCACCTCCTCCGGGAACTCGTCAAAAGAGACTTCCATGCGCGTTTCACCGGTTCGGCGCTCGGCGTGCTTTGGGCCGTGCTCCAGCCGCTCAGCCTCGTTATCCTCTATTGGTTTGTTTTCACCTACATGTTCAGCCGGGGACCGGCAGCGGACAACAAGAACTACATCAACTTCCTGATCGCGGGTCTTCTGCCGTGGCTCGGTCTGAACGAGGGCATCATGCGCTCGACCACGAGCATCGTCGAAAACGCGCCGATGGTGCGGCGTCTGGCGTTTCGCAGCGAACTGCTCGTCCTCGTGCCGAACGCCTCGGCCATGATCTTCGAATCGATCGCCCTGACGCTCTTCGGCGGGTTTCTTCTTCTTCGAGGGATGCCGATGCGGCTTGTGTGGTTGCTGCCGTTCGCGCTCATCGTCCAATTCGCGCTTCAGGTTGGAGTGGGCTGGATCCTTGCGGCGAGCTACGTTTTTTTCCGGGACTTGATGCCCATCCTCGGATTCGTCATGTCCATCGTCTTCTATCTCAGTCCGATCCTGTATCCCGCCGCCGGACGTTTCGAGCGCTTCTTTTTGTGGAATCCGATGACGCCACTCGTCGGTTTGTTCCGAAGCGCCATGCTGTCTGCGGCGTTACCTGCGGCCAGTTCGATCGTATTTCTTCTAGCCGTCGCCACCGCGGCGTTCACGGGCGGACTGCTGTTCTTCCGCCGCGCGCAGGGAACGCTGGCCGACCTGATCTGACTCATTTCGCGAATTTCAACCAGGAGAGACGAATGTTCGATAGGAAGTTTATCCTTGCAACGTGTGTGGCCGCGGCCCTGATGCCGGCGGTGTTCGCACAAACGCCGGCCAAGCCGGTTGCGGTGCCGCAGCCGGCAACCACCACGTCATCCAACGAAAGTGTTCCCGACGGCGGCATGCCGGTATGGATCAGACCGGAGACGCCGCAGCACCGCAACGACCGCCTCGGCACGCACACCGATCCTGGGATCAATCCCGATCCGGCGACGCATTACTGGCGCTTCGGCAAGCCTTACCACATTGAAAAATACGATCGGAAGTGGGCGGCCTACGACCGCGAGGAAGGCACAGTCCGTCCGATGGCGAATGTGAATATTGCGTACGAGATTTACCAGCAGAACGCGAAGTACGTCTGGATATGGGCCGGCGATCCCGTGCCGCAGGATTCGGTGGATGTAACCACGCCCGCCCCGCCAGCCTCGCGCTACAGCAAGTCAGACATCGAGTTCTTCGACCTTCTCAGGCCGCAGTTCTTTCCCCTCGAGCCGGCGAAGAATGACCGGATCATTCGCTTTGAAGAGTCGTCCGATGGTCTGCCGCAAGCAGGTTCTTTCCGGAACGCAATGGCCATTGCCGACATGAACGAGGATGGATTTCCCGATATCGTCCTTCCGCCGCAGCGCGGCAGCGCCGATGACCTGCCGGCCATCTACCTGGGCGACGGTAAAGGTCACTGGAAAGGTTGGGCGGCGACCGTTCCTCACGCGCTCGCTTATGGAAGCGTAGTCGTTGCAGACTTCAATAAAGATGGCCATATGGATATGGCCTTCAGCGTCCACCTCACGGGCGTCTTTGTGTTCATGGGGGACGGCAAGGGACACTTCACCGAGGTTTCCGAAGGATTGCCTCATGACTTTCCGACGCGCCGTCTCGTCGTTGCGGACGTCAATCAGGATGGGAACCAGGACCTTGTGGCGATCACTGAAGGGCCCACGGCGGGAGAGATCCCGGGAGCGCAGCGCGGTCCGCTCATCGCAATGATCAACAAGAACAAGGGAAAGTCGTGGCAGACCGAAAACATCGTGCCACCCGGCGTGAAGACCGGCGCGGACTGGCTTTCCTCCGGTCAGTTCAACGACGACGGACGAACGGACTTCGTTCTCGGCAGCATCTATCTCGGCAGCTCGGACATCTTCTATCTCAGCAAGGGCCCTAACCAGTGGGCGCAGCTCGAAAATGACAGGAAAGTGGACCTCATCCCCTGGGGCGCCTACTTCTACGCCAACGCGACGGGAAGGGTCACATCGAAGACGCATGATGACGCGGTCATCAGCTACGTCCGCTACTGGCCGGGCGATCTCGACCCGGCGCTCATGGCGCGTCCGCCGCTGGCGGAGGTCACCGAGATCGACAGGCTTTCGTTCGCGAAGGATGGGAGCGCGAAGCGTTACCCGGTGATGCGGTGGGGCGGGCACCGGGCGCCAACGGGACTCGCGCTCGCTGATGTTGACGGCGACGGCAATCTCGACATCCTCTACGTGCAGTCGGAGCCCAGCCAGTTGGTGATTCTTCTCGGCGATGGGAAGGGGGGGTTCACGCGCGCGAACACCGATGGGATGCAGATCCAGGATCTTCCGGTGTATGACCTCAAGGTGGCCGATGTTAACGGCGACAAGCGGCCGGATATCATCATCATGTACGAATCGGGCGCCAGCACGAATGCGGCGGAGGCCTCGAGGTTAGGGTCCGCCACGCGGAACGGCTCGGTTCACGCCTTTCTCAACCGTGGATTTGCGAAGGCCGTGGCGCAGGGTGCGAAGTCAACGAAATAGAATGCGGACGAAATGTTCGAGCCGGACAGGCCGCACGCTTGTCCGGCGTCTGATTGCGACGCCCGGCATCAATCGCGCATTCGCATCGGTGCATTGACTGAATACGTGGAGAAGTTCGACTGGCTTGGAACCCTGCTTTCCTGCCGCTCCCGGTACGATCTATGTTGTAGCGGCATAAAAATCACGCAAAGGGCTTGACTTCGAATCTTTTCCGCCATACTGTTACGCGCAATTGGAATAGAACGACAATTTTCAAATTCGACGCGGGAGGTGATCGTATCGTCGAGAGAGGGTGACCGCAGTCCGCAACTACGATCTAAACAACATCTAATGTGTAGGAGAACAGCATGAAAAAACTCTTGGTTCTGGCCATGATGGCCACCCTCCTGATGGCGGGTTCCGCATTCGCGGTTAACCGGAATCTAACTCCGGTCCCGAATGCCACCTTCTCGTTCGGAGCGCCCGGCGTCGCCTCTGGGCCGACGACGACAAACAACGACGACTCGTGCGACATCGGCGTCGCCCCGGCCGCCACTCTGCTTCTGCCGTACTTCGAGGTGGATTTCACCAACCGTACGCAGGACACGCTTTTCACGATCACGAACACCAGCCGCTTTCCGCAGGTCGCCCACGCGACCGTTTGGACGGACTGGTCATATCCGGTCCTCGACTTCAACATTTACCTGACGGGCTATGACGTCCAGGGTATCTCGATGAACTCGATTCTGAACGGCACGATCGGTGCGGCAACCGGCACAGGCCCGACCCAGGCGGTATCGCCTCTCGGTGCTTTGTCTTCTGGTTTCACCAACAACCCGAACTTCGCCGCTGGTGGACCTGGGTGCGCGACCCAACCCGGACCGCTCAACGCAACGAT
>DATAMS010000586.1:0-5729 GCA_036260495.1 Thermoanaerobaculia bacterium | reverse complement strand
TTTGCTCTGCAGCTCGCGCGTGGTGTTGTACTCGTCCGAAGTTTTGTCGGTGCTCTTTTCCTGTGCAATCGCGGCAGCGGAGATGAGTAGTGACGCGATGATGACGATGAGTCGTTTCATGAGTTGCCTCCTGTTGTTGTCGGGGTCTGGTTCGCGATCCAGATGATGCGGACGTCGGGATCCGGCGTCCGGATTTCCATGCGGATGGTTTGGTACTCAGGGTTTTGCCGTGGGCGACGCTTCGGCCGGTAGATGGCGTGTGCGGCTGGCTGTTTTGCGGCCACTTTCGGGATCGACGATTTCGCTGGTCGAACGGTGATTGACTGCTGCGCCGCGCGGGCAGTCTCGATGGGTTTGTTCACCTGCAGAGCCGCCGGCGTCCTGGCAACGATCGAAGGCGGTGCCGGCCGTTTGACTACGAAGCTGATGCCGATCGCGATCACGAGCAACCCGGCGATGGCGAGCCGCGCGAACAAAGGGATTCCACCCCGATTGTTTTGCGCGCTCACTTTTGCCATGACGTTGCCGCGGATCGCGGCCAGATCGTCATCGGTCAGCGGATGCGTGGAACGGAACTCGGTCATCTTCATCGCGAACCTCCTCGCGCTTCGATCCATGCGCGTAACTTCGCGCGTGCTTTGCTGATTTGCACCCGCACGGTCGCGGGCGAACTGCCGAGGATTGCGGCGACTTCGTCGGTGGGGAGTTCTTCGACGTCGCGCAGGATGATCGCCAGCCGCTCTTTGGCCGGCAGCGCGTCGATGGCGCGCATCAGCATCGCCACTTCGTCCTTTGCGGCGAGATCGTCGTCCGCGGCGCGGGCGCTGCTGGCGATGCTCACGGCGGAATCGAACGGCGCGAAGATCCAGCGCCGTTTGCGTTTCTTCTCCAGATCGCGGCAGACATTCACCGTGACGCGGAAGAGCCAGCCGAAAAAGTTCTGCTGCTCGTCGTAGCCGTGCAGGTGGCGGAAGACGCGCAGGAACGTCTCCTGCGTCGCTTCCTTGACCTCTTCGGCGTCCCCGAGAATCCGCCACGAAAGCAGGGCGACACGATGTTGCGATGCGAGCATGATCTCCTCGAAGGCACGCTCGTTACCGTCGCGAGCCAGGCGGATTGCCGCGAGGAGCGCCGGCGCCGTCTCCGACATCCGCGGCGCCGCGCTTACATCCATCGTCAACAGCGCCTCGGCAGTCATCGTTCGTGCGTTCTCAAACAACCTCTACTCGGGTAAGGAGGAGATCGTTTATTGGACGATGACGAATAGGGGAAGTGTCATCTGCGACATCTGCGGAAAGGCCTTATCCGCAGATGTCGCAGATGGACACAAATGAAAAGCCACTACTTCTTCGCGTGCGCTTCGTCGAGAGCGGCCAGAACCTCTTCGGCGTGGCGCTTCGTGTCGACCTTTTTCCAGATCTTCTTGATCTTGCCGTCAGGCCCGATCCAGAACGTTGTGCGGGCGATGCCCCAGTAACGTTTGCCGTACATGTTCTTCTCTTTCCAGACGCCGTACATCTTCACGATGTCGCCGGTCGCGTCGGAGAGCAGCGGAAAGTTGAGCTCGTACTTGCCGCGGAACTTGTCGTGACTCTCGATCGAGTCGGTGGAGACGCCGAGGACGACCGCGTGCGCTTTGCTGAGATCGGATTCGTGATCGCGGAACGAGCACGCCTCGGCCGTGCAGCCCGGCGTATCGTCCTTCGGATAAAAGTAGAGGATGACGTCTTTGCCTTTGTGCTCTTTCAACGTCATCTCTTTGCCGCGCGTCGACGGCAGACGAAAATCGGGAGCGATGTCGCCGGCTTTCGGTTCGTAAAAGTCTTGCATGGGTTTTTCTCCTTGTGGGCGCAGTGGATTAGTGATTAGTCGATTAATAGTTGTGCGGCTGATCCGGGAATGGACTAATCACTAATCTACTCATCGACTAATCCACGGCTGCTTAATTCACTCCGCTTCCGAACAGTACCTTCTCGGCGATGAGCACGGCGTTCAGCGCGGAGCCGCGGCGGAGATTATCGCAGACGGCCCACACCCAGAATCCGCCGCGAATCGACGCATCCTGCCTGACCTCGGCGATCAGAACTTCGTCCTTGCCCGCCGCGTCGATCGTGCCGAAGGCCTGGTCGCCTTCCGCGAGTGCGATGGCGCCGTTCTCGCGCAATGCCGCCGTGATTTGTTCGACGCTGAGATCGTCTTCCGTTCGGATGAAGAGCGAGAACGTGTGGCCGTGAAAGATCGTCCCCTGCGTCATCAGGAGCGCCAGCTCGGTTGTGGGATCGGTCAGCGCGCGGACCTGCGAGACGATGAGCTGCTCGTTCCGCTCCGGCGCTGGGTAGAGATTGAAGGCCAGTTGCCGGCCGAACACTTCCTGTGGCACGGTTTGAATATTGAGGACGCTGATCGTCTGCCGCGCCAGCTCCTCCACGCCGAGCGGGCCCGACTCAGACGCCGGCTGCACGACGGTCGCGGTGCAACTCTCCACGCGGCTGATGCGCTCGATCTGGTGAAGAATCAGCGCGATCGGAATCGCTGCCGGATGCGGCGAGATGAGCAGCCGGTCGCGAGTCTCAATCTCGTCAAGGTTCACACCCGCGATGACAAGTTTGCCATCGGCTGCGCCGGACGGCTGGGAGAGATCGATCGCCACGAAGTTGTCGTCGTCATGTCGCTCGATCCATTCGCGATTCTTTTCGCCCGGTCCGCAGAAGAAAACGACTTCGCAATCTTCCATCTCGTCATCGGAAACAGGGAGCACGACCGCCGGCTCGTCGCCGATCTCGGTCAGCAATCCGGTCGCCGTTCCGCTGCTGTCGAGCAGAACGACTTTGTCAAACGGAAAGGCGCGCTCGCGAAGGATCGTCTGAATCTCTGTCCCGACCAAAGTCTGCGGATTGACGATGGCAAGGCGGTAGCCGGAGGGTTTTTTTGGCTCGGTCATTTGCGGGCGTGAGTTTTAGCACAGGCGGGTGCCGGCTGTCGGGGGTCGGGTGCCGGAGAAGAACGTGGCGAACACTCGGGTTTTTCTACGACTCCCGACTCCCGACCAGCGACGCCCCGCCGGCTGGAATCGCTGGCGGAAACACGATCGCCCAAAGGCGGATCGACGGCCCGGAGGCGAGGTAGGCGAGGGCGAAGAAAAGGAGGAACGGGCGCGGCCAGGCCCAGGCTACGGCCAGGATCGCGGCGATGACCACGATGTACATCAGCGACCGGCCCTTCTGGAAATTGATGCCTTTCTGCGCGCGCCAGCGAATCGGCGACACCATTGCGAAGGCCGTGAGTCCGGTGAGGATCACGATCACGATGGCGAAGCGATGATCGAGCACCGGCGCCGGCGCGTAATAGATGACCGCGGCCAGCGTCAGCGCTCCGGCGGGGCTGGGCAATCCGACGAAGTAGCGGTAATCGGTCTTGCCGGTCTGGACGTTGAATCGCGCCAGCCGCAACGAAACGCTGACGAGAAAAAGAAACGCGATGCCGACGCCGAGCTTGCCGAGGGATTGAAGGCCCCAGGCGTAGACGAGGACGGCGGGAGCGCAGCCGAACGTGACGACGTCCGCGAGCGAGTCGTACTCCTTGCCGAACTCGCTCGTCGCGCCGAGCTGGCGGGCTACGAGTCCATCGAACGTGTCGAAAACGGCGGCGATCAGCAGCGAGATGCAGGCGACCTCGAACGCATGCACCGCCAGGTCCGTCCGGCCGAGCGCAATCGCTTCCGCGCCACGCATGCTGTTTACGATCGACCGGAAGCCGAAGAAGATGTTCAGCATCGTGAACGACGTGGGCACGATGTAGACGCCGCGGCGAAGGTTCTTCCGGACGTCCTGCCGCTGCATCATTTCGCTCCGAGCTCGGCGACGACGGTCAGTCCGACTTTCACTTTGTCGCGCATGCCGACTTTGATGACCGCGCCGGCCGGGAAGAACATGTCGACGCGCGAGCCGAACTTGATCATGCCCACACGCTCGCCGCGCATCACCTCGTCGCCCTCTTTTTTATCGAAGACGATGCGACGCGCCAGGAGGCCCGCAATCTGTTTGAAGGCCAGCGTCGCGCCGTGCTTGTCCTCGACCACGATGAGATTCTGCTCGTTCTCCGTCGATGACTTCTCGGCGAAGGCGGCGATCTTTTTTCCCGGGTTGTAGCGGTAGTGAATGATCTTTCCGCTGATCGGCGCGCGGTTCACGTGAACGTCGAAGACCGACATGAAGATGCTGACCTGCCGCGTCAGGCCGGGCCAGATTTCGCCGTCGGGGATGTCTTTGATCTGGACGACCGTTCCATCAGCGGGCGACAGGACGTCGACGTGATGTTCGGAGCCGCTGCGGCGCGGATCGCGGAAAAAATTGATGAGGAAGATGGCCAGAAGGCCGAGAACGATGGCGGCGATCGTCCACTGAATCAGCAGCGCCGCCGCTGTCAGGATGAGGACTGGAATCAGGAACAGCCAACCCTCAGGCGCCCACGGCACTTTCGACATTTGGCGGATGGTAGTGCAAAGGCGGAGCCGTTGGGAAGGCGCGTGCGCTGCCGTCAGGAAATCGGATGGCGAGCACATTGCAGTCTCAACTGCATGAAATGGAAGCTACTTAGCGTGATCGAAAGATCGCCTGCAGAGTGCTACAATTTCCAGCGAAGGTACTTCGAAGGAGGATAGAGGATGTCGAATCAAATCGCTGACATTCAACGGATTCTCAGCACCGAAGACAACGAGTTTCGTCAATGGCTCGACGAGCATCATGCATGCGAGTCGCGGCTTGGCGAGCTCACAGCGAAGGACGAGGTCTCCACCGATGAAGAGCTCGAAGAGAAAACGTTGAAGAAGCGAAAACTCCAGTTGAAGGACCAGATGGCCGCCCGGATCCGCACCTACGAGAATTCAAACGCGATGGCGTAGCGGATCGACGACACACCTGATCAACAGAGCCGCCGGCGAGGCGGCTCTTTTCTTTTTGGGGAAGTTTTTAGTGGATGAGTAGATGAGTCGATTAGTGATTAGGAAGAAAGAGATCAGAAGTCAGTAGCGAGAGGTCAGCGGTCAGAGATCGGAGATCAGGAGGCAGAACGTCGATCGCGTCTCTCTGATCTTCGTGAAGTCTCCGATCGCTGACCGCTGATCTCTGGTCACTGTTTCCACTAATCCACTGCTCACTAATCTACTAATCTACTAATCTACTATTCACCAGTGCCGCGTTCCCTCACCACCGCTGCAGTCGCACTGCTCGTTCTCGCCGCGCTCATCACGCCGATGCAGCGCGATCTCTTCGTCGGCGACGAAACGAAATATGGTCAGGTCGTCCGCGAGATGCGCACGACGGGCGCGTTTTTTCTGCCGACGCTGAACGGCACGCCGTTCACGCACAAACCTCCGCTCCACTTCTGGCTCATCGACCTTCTCACCATCCCCCTCGGCGTCTACTCCACCTGGGCGTTCGTGCTGCCGTCGTTGATGGGGCTCGTGTTTCTGCTCTGGCTCATGTGGCGCATCGGCGGTCCGCTCGCAGCATTCATCTGCGGCTCGTCGATGATGGTCTGGACCTCGGCACAAAGCGCGCGGATGGATGTGACGTTCACCGCGGTCCTCGTGCTCGCGTTCTGGCAGCTCGAGCAATTCTTCGAGCGCGACGATTTTCGCGCGCTGCTGTGGTGCGGGGTCGCCATCGGCATTGCCACTCTGATCAAAGGGCCGATGGCACCGGTGATCGCGATCGTGTTGTTTCGACTGG
>DATAMS010000584.1:0-7302 GCA_036260495.1 Thermoanaerobaculia bacterium | reverse complement strand
CGCTGGTCGCAACGCTTCGCGTATCTGTTCGCAGCGCTGATGCTGGCGGCGACCGGCGTGATGGAGTACGCGCTCATCACGCACAATTTCAGCGTCGAGTACGTCTCGCACGTCGGCTCGACGCAGGTGCCGCTCTGGGTGACGATCGTCAGCCTCTGGTCCTCGCTCGAAGGCTCCATCCTCTTCTGGGGCTTCATCCTCGGCATCTACATCGCCGCGACGACCTGGATCAACCGCAACGATCACCAGGAGTACATGCCGTACGCGATCGGTACCTGGCTCGCGGTCGGCGCGTTCTTCAGTTTCCTGATCGCCGGTCCTGCGAATCCGTTCCTGACGGTCGCCAATCCGCCGCTCGACGGTCCCGGACCGAATCCGCTGCTGCAGAACCATCTATTAATGATCATCCACCCGCCGATGCTCTACCTCGGCTACGTCGGGATGACGATTCCATTCGGCTTCGCCATCGCGGCGCTGCTGCGAGGCAGACTCGGACAATCGTTCCTGCGGCCGTTGCGCGCGTCGCTGCTATTGCCTTGGGTTTTTCTGACGATCGCCATCATGCTCGGCGGTTGGTGGGCGTACGAAGTTCTCGGATGGGGCGGCTACTGGGCCTGGGATCCGGTCGAAAACGCGTCGCTGCTGCCCTGGCTGACCGCGACCGCTGCGCTGCATTCGGCGATCGTGATGGAGCGCCGAGGAGTGCTGAAGGGATGGACGGTCACACTCGTCCAGGCCAGCTTCCTCCTCACGATTCTCGGCACGTTCATGACGCGCTCCGGCGTGTTCAACTCCGTTCACTCGTTCACGCAGAGCTCGATCGGACCGACGATCCTGATCTTCCTCGCCGCGGTGCTGCTCTTCTCAGTCATCCTGCTCTCATTCCGCATTGACTCGCTCGAAGCGGACGGGAAACTCGATAGCGCTGTGAGCCGCGAGGGGATGTTCCTCGTCAACAACCTCTTCTTCGTCGTCCTGACATTCACGGTGCTCGTCGGCACCTGCTTCCCGCTCATCGTCGAAGCGATCAAAGGGAAGCAGATGAGCGTCGGCCGTCCGTATTTCGACGCCATGGTCGTGCCAGTGGGAACGGCGCTCCTGTTCCTCATCGGCGTCGGTCCCGCGCTGCCGTGGGGAAAGGCGTCAAAGAAAGAAATTCTGCGCTCGCTTCTGCCGCCGCTGATCACTGGCGCGATCGTGATGGCCATCGGTCTCGCCCTCGGCGTTCGCAACGTCTGGACGGTGCTCACGCTGCTCTTCGGCGGTTACGCAGCGCACGTGACGATGGCGCAAATGTGGCTGCCCTTCCGGCAACGAGTGAAGCGCGGTGACGCCATCGGTCCCGCGCTCGTCGATGCGCAGCTTCGTCGCGGACGCCGTCGTTTCGGCGGATACATCGTGCATGCCGGCGCAGTCATCGTCTTCGTCGCCATCGCTGTCAGCAGCACGATGCGCACGCAGGAAGAAGTGACGCTGACGCGCGGACAGAGCACGACGTTCGCCGGGTATACGGTCACGTACACCGGCAGCGAAGAGCGCGCCGAGCCGCATCGCCAATCGACGATCGCGCGATTCAACCTGACCAAGGGTGGAGGACCGCCGAGCGGTGGCAATTCCGGCGGAGGCGGCAACATCATCACCACGATGGAGCCGCGCATGAACCAGTACGCGGCGATGCGCGAGCCGATCGGCACGCCCGCCGTCTACTCGACGATCACGCGCGACTACTACATCTCGATCATGAACCTGCAAGGCGACCAAGCCGGCGTGCTGATCATCAACATGCCGATGGTTGGCTGGATCTGGGGCTCGGTGATCATGATGGGCGTCGGCGGTTTGATCGCGCTGATTCCGTCGCGGCGGCGCACGTACGTCGTTTCGCCGGTGCCGGCAGAAGCAGCAGGCGATGAGGTTCCGGCATGAACCGCACGGTCCTCATCGTCGGCATCGTCATCGCTGCCGCGATCGTCTTCATCCTCTTCGCCGGCCTCGGCAAAGATCCGGCTCACATCGATTCGCCGCTTGTCGGACGTCCGGCACCAACCTTCGCGCTCAAGGCGGTCGGCACGGGTGAAACGATCGACCTCGATTCCCTGCGCGGCAAGCCGGTCGTGATCAACTTCTGGGCGACGTGGTGCGGTCCGTGTTACGAAGAGCATCCGACGCTCGTCGCCAACGCGCGCAATCTGCAACCCGAGGTGCAGTTCATTGGCGTTGTGTTCAACGACACGGACGACAAGATCATGCGCTTCCTCGCCGAGCGCGGCTCGGCCTACCCGACGCTGCTCGATACGAACGGCAAAACCGCGATCGCGTACGGCGTCGGCGGCGTTCCGGAAACGTTCTTCGTCAATCCGAAGGGGACGATCGTGGCCAAGTTCGAGGGACCGCTGACGACCGAGGCGCTGCAAGCCGAGCTGGCAAAGGCGATGCGATGATCGCGACCTTTTTTCTTCTGGCGTTTCTTCAGATCAAAGTTCCCGATGCCGCGCAGTTCGTCGGTCCGCCGCAGGGCACGCCGCTCGCCGGAGCCGCACTCGAACGGCGCACGATGGAGATTTCCGCGGAACTGCGCTGCCCCGTTTGTCAGGGGCTGGCCATCGGCGACTCGCCGTCACAAATGGCGTCGAACATGCGCGACCAGGTGCGCGAGCTGCTTTCGCGCGGCTACACCGAAGAGCAGATCCTGAGCTACTTCGAAAAGTCGTACGGCCAGTTCGTGCTGCTCAAACCGAAGTTTCAGGGCGTCAACGCGCTGGTGTGGATGCTGCCCGTTCTGGTGCTGTTGATCGGACTCGTGATCGTGGTGACGAAAGCAAAGAGACTCGAGAAGACGCCGGTGCGCGTTGCGGAGGCGACGGCGCCGGCAGCGGTTGACGAAGATCCGTACCTGGCGCAGGTCCGCGAGATGGTGGAGAAATCATGACGGATTGGGTCAGCGCCGGCGGGATGATCCTGTCCGGCCTCATCGTCGGCTTCATGTTCTGGTACGGGATGAAAGGCCGCGCGACGAAGCCCGATCTGGAGCGCCGCGACCTCGAAGCGAAACGTGACGCACTTCTCCAGCAACTTCGCGAGCTGAAGGAAATGGGCGGCAGCGAGGAAGAGAAGCGGCGTTTGGAGCGCGAGACCGCGGATGTGCTGCGCAAACTGGATGCGCACTCGGTCAAACTGACGCCGGCGAAACGTAGGTTGGACTCTCCAGTCCGACCCTCGGCAGAAGATAGTCGGACTGGAGAGTCCGACCTACGTTTGTCTACCGCCGAAATCGCTGCCGCAACTCGCGCCGCAACGATCCGCGGCTTCCTCTGGGGCTTCGCATCGATTGCCGTTCTCGGCGGCATCGCCTGGTTCGTCACGGAAAAAGCAACGCCGCGAACGGAGAGCATGACGGGCGGCGGCGCGCCGATGACGAGCTCCGCGCAGCAGGCACCGGCCCAACCGCCCGATCCGGCGATGCAGCAGGCCGAAGAGGCCATGGCGAAAACGCCCGACGACCTGTCAATGCGCGACGAACTGGCCAAGGCCTACCTCGAGCGCGAGAACCTGATGAAGGTTTTCGAGCACACGGCCTACGTTCTCAAACGCGCGCCGAACGATGCCCGCGCGCTGACCTACCAGGCACTCGTCCGCGTCTCGATGGGCCAGAGCGACGGCGCGGTGGAGATGCTGCAGCGCGCCATCAAGTCCGACCCCGATCTCACCGACGCGTACGTCGCGCTGGCCTGGGCCAACATGCAAGGCGGCAAGAGCAGCGAGTCAGAACGGCTGATCGCCGAAGCCGGCCGCCGCCATCCCGATCAGAAAACAAAGCTCGATGAAGTCCTGGTGCGAATGAAGGAGCAGATGAAGAACGCGCCGCCGGCAGCGATGCCAGCCAATCATCCGGCGCTCCCGAATCCGGACGGCTCGCAATCGGCGTCATCGCCGATGGCCGCGCAATCCGCTGCGCCCAACGCCACCGCCGCCGGCGGTCCCTCGGTCCACGTAACGCTGACGCTCGACCGTTCCGCGAAGTCTTCGCCCAACGCCGTGCTTTTCGTCATCGCCCGCGCCGCCGGCCAGACTGCCGGTCCGCCCGCCGCAGTGAAGCGCATCATGGCCCCGAGCTTCCCGCTCGAGATCGACCTCACCACCGCCGACTCGATGATGGGCCAGCCGCTCCCCGCCAACATCCACATCGAAGCCCGCCTCGACTCCGACGGCGACGCCATGACCAAGAATCCCTCCGACCCGCACGCGTCTCAGGATGGAGTGGCGACGAACGGGGCGAAGGTGGGGCTGGTGTTGAAGTAGGACCAGTCGCGGAGCAGCGCTATCATTGGCAGTGCTATGACCAGGGTTGAATCGATCGAGCAGGAAGTCGAGAGGCTGAGCCCCGAGGAGCTGGCTGCGTTCCGGGCGTGGTTCGTTGAGAGGGATTGGCAGGCTTGGGATCAGGAGCTCGAACGCGATGTGGCCGCCGGGCGTCTCGATAGGTTTGGGGATGAAGCTCTCGCTGAGCTCGAACGCGGCGAAACTACAGAACTTTGAGTCACCGCTCTTCAAACCAGTTCTGGAGACACTCGCTGACCTGCCGTCTGACGTGCAGTCGGTGGCGCGCGCCAACTACGAACTCTTGAAGTCTGATCCGCGTCACCCATCTCTGCATTTCAAGCGGGTCGGCCGCTATTGGTCAGCCCGCGTCGGCGCGTCTCATCGCGCCCTCGGTATCGATTCGCCACGCGGCATCGTGTGGTTCTGGATCGGACCGCACGAAGAGTACGTGCGTCTCATCAGGCAGGCATGAACTTGCACAACAATAAAGATCGTATGAAGCCTCGAAAGAAGATACCGACCTTCCAGGACGACGACGCCGAGCGCGAATTCTGGGGGAAGGCAGACTCGACGGAGTACTTCGACTGGTCCAAAGCGGAGAGGATTGCGTTGCCGAATTTCCGTCATAGAGGAACGAAAAACTCTTCACGCGAAGGCGCGAAGACGCGAAGCGGCTCCGCGTGAAACATTAACCCGCGAAGTAGTACCATCCGCAGCGAAGCCTAGGGGTGGCCGCGACAACGGCCTGAGATCACACCCTTGAACCTGATCCGGTTTGGACCGGCGTAGGGAAAGGCACTGGGGTCATGATGAAGGTTGTTGGCGTTGTTTTCTTTCTCCTCTTTTTTCCTGTTCTTGCTTCTGCCGCTGCGTTGAAGGGTGTCGTTCGCGGTGTTGATGGCAAGCCGGTCGATGCTGCGACGGTGGCGGTCGAGGGGTATCGCACGGCGACGACCGATGCGGATGGACGGTTCGCGCTCGAAGTGCCGGCGGGGAAGTACTCGCTCATCGTCACGCGCAGTGGCTTTCAATCGATGGCGATGAAGGCAGGCACCGATTCCGAGGTGGAGATCACGTTGCGGCCGGGACTCGCTGAGAACATCGTCGTCAGCGGGATTCGTGCGGAGGCGCAGACGCCGGTGACGAAGAGTGATGTTGATCGCGGCACCATCGAGCGCGATTACTACGGGCAGGACATCCCGCTCCTGTTGCGCGATACGCCATCGATCGATACGTACACCGAGTCGGGCGTGGGCGGATCGGGGTACTCGTACATCACGTTGCGCGGGATCAGCCCGACGCGGATCAACTTCACGCTGGATGGCGTGCCGCTGGCCGATTCGGAAGACATGGGGACGTACTTTGCGGACTTCCCCGACCTCGCGCGGTCGCTGCAATCGATTCAAGTGCAGCGAGGCGTTGGGACCTCGACGGTCGGCTCGCCCGCGTTCGGCGGCTCGATCAATTTCGAATCGATCGCGCTGGCGCCGGTGCCGTCGACGAACGCAGAAGTGGGCGCAGGATCGTTCGGAACGAAGAACGCCAGCGTCGGATACCAATCGGGCGCGCTGCCAGGCGGTTATGCGTTTTACGCGCGGCTGTCGGCCGATCAGTCGGATGGATTCCGGGAGTCGTCGGGATTCCGTGGGCGCAATCTCTTCGTCAGCGCGGCGAAGCAGGATGACAACTCGCAGTTGCGGTTGACCGGTTTCACGGCGCACGAGTGGACGCAGCAATCGTTCGATGCCGCCGATTCCGACACGCTAAAGACGAACTTGCGCGCCAATCCGCTCGGCCCGCAGGACCGCGACAGTTTCGGTTACGACCTCGCGCAACTCCAGTATCTGCGCGCCATTTCTCCGCAAACGAACATGACCGCCTCGGCGTTCTATCAGCGCGGCTACGGCTGGTACCGGCTGTCCGGCGATCAATACGGTCTCGATGGTCTGCTCATCGGCTCGATGGTGACGCTGAGCACGACGCACGGCCCGTGGACCGCCAACTACGGTCTGCACGTGAACGAGTTCCAGCGCACGCACACGCTCGATTCCGGCGGCGAGCGGCTTTATTCGAACTACGGCACGAAGGGCGAGGCCAACGCCTTCGCCAAGCTGCGCTACGATGAAGGGGCGTGGCATCTCTACTCCGATGCCCAGCTCCGCACGACCAACTTTCACTATCACGGCGACGTCGTCATCGCGCCGATCCGCTGGACGTTTTTCAATCCCAAGCTCGGCGCGCGTTACGACCTCACTTCGAACAGCGGCATCTACGGCTCGGCGGGAATCTCCACGCGCGAGCCAACGCGCAACGACCTTTTTCAAGGCGAAGACAACGCCTCGTTCGCGCACGATCTCCACGCCGTGCGGCCCGAGCGCGTTGTCGATCTCGAAGCAGGATGGGATGCCCATCGCGGACCGCTGACCGTCAGCGCGAACGTCTACGCGATGGAGTTTCGTCACGAGATCGCTTCCACCGGCGAGCTTTCCGACATCGGCCTGCTGCTGCGCCGCAATGTCGATCGCAGCTACCGGCGCGGTATCGAGTTGGAGTACGGATGGCAGGCGACGCCGAAGCTGCATCTGCGCGGGAACGCCAGCATCAGCCGCAACCGCATTCACACCTGGACGCAGTTTTACGATGTCTACGACGCCGCGGGAGATATCACAGGCAGCGAGCCGGTCACGTATCACGACGTCAATCCGGTGCTGACGCCAACGATAATCGTCAATCAATCGGTCGACTACGCCGCGTCGTCCTCGCTCACCGTCGGCGCGGCCGCACGCCACGTCGGGCGTTCGTATCTCGACAACACGAACAACGGTTCCTTCGTGGCGCCGGCATTCACCACGTTCGATGCGAGCGCGGCGATCCGTCTCTCGCACGACACGACGCTACGCGTGCAGGTCAACAACGTTCTCAACAACAAGCGCGTCTTTCCGAGCGGCTACAGCTACCTCTTTCTGACGCCGGAAAAGACCATCA
>DATAMS010000577.1:0-9740 GCA_036260495.1 Thermoanaerobaculia bacterium | reverse complement strand
CGGCTGATAGGCAGTCCAACTTTCGCTTCGGCATTCAGGCTCCGACAAGGCTGTACATCGTTCCAAGCAAGAAGACCGTGTACTCCCTCGAGGTGAGGCCTGAATGGAGTTTCTTCAGCCGCACCGGCAAGAGTGTCGTTTTCGGCTACAACGCGCGCGCCGACGCCCAATTCTTGCTCAATCACCTCTACCTCGACTTTTACGTCCAGAGCGCGAATCAGCTTCGCGCTGATGTCTCGGAGATCGCCCGCCTGCTTACGGAAAAGGCTGCGGTCACAGGCGTTTCCGGCGAGTTGAAATACTCGAGCCGCACCAGCATGACGTTCAACGCGTCGGTAGGGAAGAGCAGCCATCCTCTGGACAAAATTCAGCCGGAAGCGCCCGTCCAGTTGCTGGACCGTAGTGAGCACAACTATCGATTTACGGTCCATCACAAGACCTTCCCTCTGACTGCGCTCTTCGTGGCCTCGGAGTACAGCGACTATTCGTTTTCCGAGGCGGTGTTCAAGAACGGACGCCGCACGTACGCGGGAGTTGGATTTGTCCGTGATGACGGCCATACGGTGACGCAAGGGGAAGTGGGCAGCGGGAAACTCGATTTCTTCCGCCCCGGGCAGCATGATTTTCAGGGAGCCTTGGGCAACCTTACGAGCAGTAGAAAGTTCGGCAGATCGACGGCCGGGCGCCTGACGGTGTCCCGCGATGTCGACTTCTCGATCTTTGCACGCAACAACTACTACATTGCGGACCGCATCAGCGGCGGCCTCTCCTGGGACGCCACCCGGCGGCTGACCCTCAATGCACAGGCCGCGCTCGGACGGGACCTGTACGAAACGCCCGTCCTCAATCCGCACAATCTCCTCCTCAAACGCCGGGATGTGTTCACGTTCCCCAGCGTGGGATTCCTGTACGCCTTCGCCCGTCTTCGGGGAGGCGCCGACATCGGCTATGTGAGGCGAACGTCGAACTTTGACGCCAACCTCGACCATGGAATACGGATTCTGTTTCGCTTGTCGTTCACGCCGTAAACCTGATTCAAATAATCGATTGGACAAGAGCGGAAACAGAGCCAATCGTTTGACAAAGAATTCACGCGCAGACGCGCGGCGCCCTGACGATCCGGGGCTAGATTCGTCCGGTCCAAGGTCAAATGGTCCGTTTGTTTACCTGCTGCGTTCGCCGTTGCGCGAAGCGGCAGCTCACTGTTGGGAAGGAAGAAATGAAACAAGTCTTATTGGCTGCAGCGGCGATCGGGATGCTCACGCTGCCGGCGTTTTCGCAGCGTCCGCCCACACCGCAGCCGCAGGTTCCGGCGGGCTCGCTGCTGGCCGAGCCGCCGGCAAGCGCCAGTGACGCGCCCATCGGGCCGCGCGATCAGATTGAAGTGAAGGTCTTTCAGGATCCGAACCTGTACACGAAAGCGACCGTCTCGGACGACGGGCGGATCACCATGCCGCTGATCGGCAAAATCGACGTCTCCGGATTGACGCCGACGGAAGTCGAGCAGCGGATCAAGACACTGCTGGAAGCCAAGTACATCAACAAAGCGGATGTCAGCGTTACGGTAACCGAGGCGGGGAGCAAACCGATCTCGGTGATCGGCGCCGTGATGCGGCCGGGCCGCATCGGCATCACAGGAAACATCACCTTGATCCAGGCAATCACACAAGCCGGGGGCCTTGGCTCGGGCTACGGCCGTACTCTTTACGTTCTGCGGACTGCTTCGAATGGGCTCACGGAGCAGATCGCCGTCGACATCGACGATCTGATGGTCAACGGAAACCCCGATCTCAATCTGCCGTTGCGCGCAAATGACGTGATCAATGTCCCCATCGACAGCTCGATCAATATCTACGTTCTCGGCGAGGTGATGCATCCCGGCCCCGCGCAGTTCCGCCGTTCGCAGACACCGACTCTTTTGCAGGTTCTCGCATCGGCTGGCGGCCCGACCGACCGTGCATCGAAGAGAGTCGTCCTGAAGCGTCTGGTGGGCGGGATTGAGAAAACGTTCCACTACGATTTCCGCAGGATCATCGACGGCCGTCAGAACGACGTCGTGTTGATGGACGGCGACCGGCTCATTTTCCAGGAGAGTTTTTTCTGATCGCAGCCGCGGGATTTCCCCGCGGGAATTGAAAAAGCCGCTGGAAGTCTCCCGGCCGGTGATCGGTTACCATCAGCCATGGATCTGAACACGCAGGAAGTCCATCTTTCTCACTACTGGAACATCATCTACAAGCGATGGAAAGTCGCGTTGTCGATTCTGGTAGTGGTGATGCTCGGGACGTACCTGGCCAGTCAATTCGCCAAACCGCTTTACCGCTCCTCGATCCAGGTCCAGATCGAGCGGGAAAACCCAAACCAGCTCACGGTCGATGACCTCTTCGGCATCGCTGCATCCGATCAGGAGTTTCTGCAGACGCAGTACGTGCTGCTCAAGAGCCGGGGCCTGGCCGAAAAGGTCATCGACGACCAGAAACTCCTGAGCGATCCGGCCTTTTATCCGGCCGGGATCAATGGCAAAACCCCCGCTCAAATCGCCCAGGCTAAAGAGTCGACGGTGGGTGGGGTGATCGCATCGATTGAAGTCATTCCTGTACGTAACACATCGTTGGTAGAGATCGGCTATATCGCAGCGACGCCACAGCTTGCCCAGAAGATCGCGGAAGGCGTCGGTGAGTCCTACATCCGTCTGAACAACGAAAAGAAATTCGAGTCTGTTCAAAAAGCCAGCGAGTTTCTGGAGTTGCAAATCGCGAAACTGCGCGCGGACATCGAACTGACGCGCCAGCAGATGCAGCGGTATAACGAAACGAAGGGCATCGTCTCGAAGGAAGATGCCAGCAGCATCCCGGTCCAGCGGTTGATGAAGCTGACGACCGACGTCCAGAGCGCAACGAGTCTCCGCCTCGAAAAACAGAATGCCTATGACTCTCTCGTGAAAAGCAATCCCGAGTCGGTGACGAGCAGCGATCCGCTGGTCAGCCAGCTCACCGAGGAAGAATCGAAGAAAAATCGTGAATACCAGCAGAATCTGACCACGTTCAAACCGGACCATCCGCAGATGGTGGCGTTGAAAAACGCGATCGAGAAGACCCATCAATCCCGGATGTCGGCGGTCGCCAGCGCCTACGCCCGCGCACGCGATGCCGCGCACCGCGACCTCGTCACGGCCCAGCAGAACGAAGACCAGTTGTATGCCGCGATGAACGTTCAGAAGCGCGAGACCGTGTCACTCAGCGCTACTGCCGCTGGTCTCGGCGACATGAGCCGGACCCTCGAGTCCAAGCAGGCTCTTCTCGATACGCTCGAGAAACGGCAGAACGAGACGGAGGTCACGGCCCGGCTTCGCGGTTCGGCAACCTCAAACATCCATATCGTCGATCATGCCCTGCTTCCGGCGGGACGATTCAATGTCAGCCTCCGGAAGAACCTGCAGAACGCTTTCCCCCTTGGCGTGGTCCTCGGTCTGGCTGCCATCTTCTTCCTCGAGTACATGGACCGTTCGATCAAGACTCCCGAGGAGCTCGAGCGCGTGACCAAATTCGCGTCGCTGGGTGTCATCCCATCCGCCAGCTCCACCGGCGGCCCAGGATATGGCTACGGAAACGGGTATGGCCGTGGAATCGCGAAGCTCCGTCCGGTCGTCGATTCAGGCCCGGAACAGAGCGGCATCGACCTGTTGCCTCACAGCGACTCGCGATCCGCGATCGCCGAGGCATACCGAGCGTTCCGAACGTCGCTGCTGCTCGCATCGGCCAGTTCGCCCAAAGTCATCGTCATCTCCTCGACGTTCGCGCGCGAAGGCAAGACCACGACCTCGATCAATCTCGCCACCGTGCTCGCGCAGATGGGCAAACCAGTCCTGCTGATCGATGCCGATCTGCGCCGCCCTCGTCTCCAGAAAGTCTTCCGCGGAAACATGAACATCGGCCTCGTGAATTACCTCGCGGCCAACATTCCGCTCAATGACGTCATTCAGGAGACGCAGGTCCCGAACCTCTCGATCATCCTCTGCGGTCCTACGCCGCCCAACCCGTCGGAGCTTCTTGGTTCCGATCGCATGAAGCATCTGATTCACGAGCTCCGCAACAAATTTGCATTCGTGATTTTCGACTCGCCGCCGGTCATGGCTGTGACCGATTCCATCGTTCTGGCGGCGAATGCCGACGGCGTCGTTCTATGCGTTCACGGCGGACAGACGCCTCGCGACATCGTGCAGCGTGCGGCCGAGCGGCTCCGCCAGAGCAACATCCCTGTTCTTGGCGCGCTACTCAATAACCTCGACCTTCAGCAATACGGCTACTCGTTCAAGAAGAGCTACTACGATTACTACCAGGACGACAGCACTGACAAGAAGGTCGCTCCGGCCAAACGCGTTGGATAAATCCAGCGAGGTACGCCTCGCATGATCGACCTTCATCACCACTGCCTGCCGGGCGTCGATGACGGACCTGCCTCGATGGCGGAGGCGATCGACCTCTGCAAGATGGCGGCGGATGAAGGCATCGAAACGATCGTAGCCACGCCGCATGTGTTGCGGGGCCGGTGGCGGAACCGGTCACGGGCGGAGTACGCGACGCTTCTCGATGATCTGCGCAGCAAGACCGGCACGGCGCCGCGCCTTCTCCTCGGCTCCGAATACTTCTTCGCGCACGACATGGATGACATGCTGCGCAATGAATCGATTCTTCCACTGGCGGGCAGCCGCTATGTGCTGGTCGAATTCGCCAGTCACGCCGTTCCTCCTCTGGTGCGGGAACCGCTTTATCGCGCGCAGCTCGAAGGCTGGACGCCGTTGATCGCCCACCCGGAGCGAAACCTCGTCTTCCGATCGAATCCGGAGATCCTGGCGTCACTGCTGCGCATCGGCGTGAAAATACAAGTCACGACCGGCAGCTTGACGGGCGGCTTCGGTAAGGAAGCGGAGGCGGCATCCATCGACTGGCTGCAGCGGGGATGGATTCACGTGATGGCCACCGATGCGCACAACACGACGAAGCGCCCACCCGGTTTTCAAGCCGCTCGGAGGCGTGTCGTGGAGCTGGTGGGAGAAGAAATAGCGCAGGCACTATTCACGGAAAACCCAAAATCAATCGTTGAAAACCGCGGACTCGTGTACGATCCTGATATTCCAGATGTGACTGGATCGAAATCTGAACCTCTCTTCACTCGCATAAGAAAGTTTTTTTCAAGGTGAAAACATTCATTCGCCCGCTCGGGGCGCTCATCACATGTCTGGCCGCCGTTACGGCATCCGCGCAGAATTTCTACGACGCGCGATTCCTGAGCGGCGTGACGGACTTCAACCGCGGCGCTTATGCTCGCGCGGTCGATGAATTGCGGGTAGCCGCGTTCGGCCGCGTGGATGATGTAGCTGCGTATGAAGCCGCGGAAATCTATCTGGCTCTCGCGAACGACAAAATCGACCGCGCCGAAGACGCCCGTCAGGCAGCACTCAAGGTGACCCAGGCCGAGCGCCTGCACCCTGCCTATGCCAGAGTGAATCTCCCTCCCGATGTCAGGTCTGCGTTTGAAGCGTTGCTTCCGACGCTGCTCACGCGCGAGCAACTGTCTCACGCGGCGGCCTTTGCGCCGGCCGCAAGCCAGGCGCCGGTAGTCCAGTCGGACGCGCCGCGGCTGACAGCGCGTCCGCGTCCGCCGGTTCCTACCCCGACCAGAGAGCCCAACGTCGCAGTAACCGTGAGAAAGAACGACGACAAGGTCGAGGCTCCGCAGAATCTCGACTACGGGCGGATGGCTCTTGAGCATGTAGCAACTGGCGATGAAGCAGGCGGCCGCCGCTACGCCGGTCTGGCGCTCGCGGACGACGACACGAATGTGAATGCGCACACCGCGCTCGCCCAAATCGCCTACGCTCACGCGGCCTGGAGCGATGTTGCCGAGCACTACGCGGTGGTTCGCACCAACCGCCGGCTGACCGATGACGAGGCCGCTGCGTATTTCATTGCCTTAACGAAGATCAACCGGAAAGCCGATGCACTTGGCGTCAGCCGCGGATTGTCCCCATCGGTTCTTTCGCGAAGCGATGTTCGCGAGGCCCTCCGGACGCTCGAATCCAGCTCTGCACCCCAGACAGTTGCGCCGCAACGGCGCGTTATGCCCCAGCCCCAACCGGTCGCTCCGCAGCCTGTTCCGTCCTCGCCTGTCCCGCAGCCAACGGTAACCTCGCGCGCGCCCGCACCGCAGCCGTCCGAACGTCAGCAGCAAGTACAACCGCAACCGCGTGTCATGCAGCAGCCCGCGCCAATGCCGGTTTCACCAGCGCCACAGCAAACCGCCGCAGCGCCGCCATCTTCCGCTTCGGTTGGGGATGGTGTCGATGCTCCGGCCATCTCGGTGCAGATCAGCGCGGCGGAAACGATGCTCGCGCAGGACAACGTAGTCGGTGCTCGGAGCGAGCTCCGCCGCATTGCCGCGCTTCCCAATCTCGAGCGTCCGGAGCGTCTTCTCCTCGCCAAAGCGATGAGCCAGACAGCGCTGTATGCCGAATCGTCCGCGCAATATCGCAAAGCCTATCCGCTGAAGCCCGGCGAAGAACCGCACATGTTCTACGAAGCCGTGAACCGCTACCAGATCGGCGACTACGATCTGGCCCGTCAGCTCATGACACGGGCGATGCCGGCACTGCCGCAGACCCCGGCGATCCTCGCCTACCGCGACCGGATTCTTGCCCAGCATTGAAATTTTGACGTATCATCGCCTCTTGTCAGAGGTCGCCATGAAACTCCGCATCCTCCTTACTCTAGCTACGACGGTATTAGTCGCCGGATCCATCTTCGCGCAGCCGGGCAGCATCGAGCACGCGCCCGCCGGATGCATGCTGGAAGGCGAAATGGCCATCATGAGCGTTGAGACGTCCGACACCGGTCTGCTCCGCGCCTACTTCCGCCGCCAGGGGGCGACCGATTGGTGCTTCGTCGACGGCCAGAACCGCGGCAAGGCCTCCACCGTCACACTGCCGAAGTTCGATCCCAACGAGCAGATCGAGTATTACTTCGTCGTGATCGACGGACGCCGCGTCGTTGCCAAGAGTCCCAAGATCTACACCGCCCGCAGCGAACATCACTGCGATGCGCAGTTCGCTCGTCACGCCATCATGATCACGCTGGAATGCCTCCCGCCGGGCACCAATCCGATCTCGAGCGCGATGAACGCGGGCTACGCGGTGAAAAGCGTGATCGGCAAGGATCCCACTCCGGTGCAATCGCCCGAGCGGCCAGGCCAGCCGCCCCTGCCGGAACAGCAGTAGTCCAGAAACCAGCGCAACTCGTTTGAAAGGCCGCCGCTTGGCGGCCTTTCCCGTTAGTGCGCTTTCGCCTTCTTCACTTCCTCGGTCAGCGCCGGAAGGATCGTGAAGAGATCGCCGGCGACGCCGAAGTCCGCGACGCGGAAGATTGGCGCTTCCGGATCTTTGTTGATGGCGACGATGTGCTTCGACGATGACATCCCCGCCAGATGCTGGATCGCACCCGACACGCCCGCGGCGATGTAGAGATTCGGACTGACGACACGTCCGGTCTGGCCGACCTGATGCTGATGATCGATCCATCCGGCATCGACGGTCGCGCGCGAGGCACCGACCGCGCCGCCGAGGGCGTGCGCAAGATCGCGAATCAGTGAGAAGTTCGCCCCTTCTTTGAGACCACGGCCGCCGGAGACGATGATGTCGGCTTCGACGATCGAGAGCTCGCCCGATTCCGTGACCTTGGTCTCGATGACCTTCGCTTTCGAGTCGGTTGCAGCGCTCACTTCCACGACTTCTGCCGCACCGCCGCCCGACTCTTCGGCAGGGAACGCGTTGATGCGCGTCGTGGCCAGAGCCGGGACGCTGCTGACTTCGACGGAAGCGAATGCCTTCCCCGAATAAACCGGACGGCGCGCTTTCAGTTTGCCGCCAGCCCATTCCAATCGATCGACGTCGGAGGCAACGCCGGCGTCGAGCCGCGCGGCCAGACGCGGCGCGAGATCACGGCCGTTGGACGTGCCGCCGAAAAGCACGATCGACGGAGAGGCCTGCGCAATCGCCGCCTGCATCGCCGCGGTGTACGTCTCCGTGTTGTAGCCGCCATCGCCGGCGACAAAGAGTTTCTTCGCGCCGTAGCGGCCCGCATCATCCGCTGCCGATTTGTCCGAAGCGAACGCCGTGAGATCGCCGCCCGCCGCTTCCGCGAGCTTGCGACCGATCGACAACGCCTCGCGTGAGGCCTTCTTCAGCTTCCCATCCTGAACTTCGCAAAAAACGAGAACACCGGGCATAGACGTTTCGAGGTTGCTGAGTTGCTGAGTTGCTGAGTTGCTCAGTGGTGGGTTTCGGGAAAACCGAGCAACCCAGCAACTCAGCAACTCAGCAACCATCGACTACAGCGCCTTCGCCTCCTCTTTCATGTAGCGAACGATTTCTTTTGCCGCTGCTGCCGGATCGGCACCATCGATCTTCCGGCCTCCGCTTTTTTCTGGCGGCAGCTCGAGCGAGACGACGGTCACGCGCTGGTTGAGGATGTCGGAGTCAGTGAGGCCGAGGTCAGCGATCGACTTGGACTCGATGATGACCTTCTTGGCGGCCATGATCCCTTTCAGCGATGCGTAGCGGGGCTCGTTCAAACCCTTCTGCGCGGTGATGACGGCGGGTGTGGATGCCTCGATGACTTCCTCCGCACCTTCGATCTCGCGGTGCGCGGTGACTTTGCCTGCGGCAGTCTCCATGTGCGTCACGACGTTGATCTGCGGATAGCCGAGGAGCTCGGCCACCATCGGACCGACGAGTGAGTTGTCGGTTCCGACGCTCTGCTTGCCGAAGAAAACGAGATCGTGAGGAATCGTCTTGATCGCAGCGGCGAGCACTTTGGCGATGCCGAGTGAATCCGCGTCGCCCGATTCACCTTTCACGTGCAGCGCTTTGGTCGCGCCGCGGGCGAGCGACTCGCGCAACGCCTGCTGCACGCGGTCGGGGCCGAAGCCGAGAACCGTGACGTCGCCGCCGTCTTTTTCTTTCAGGCGGATCGCTTCTTCCAGCGCGTACTCGTCGTACGGCGAGACGATGTATTTGACTCCTGCTTCGTCGATGCGGCGTCCGTCGCCGCCAATCTTGATACGCGTCTCGGTGTCGGGCACCTGCGCGATACACACTACGGAATTCAAGGTAGGCCTCCGGTAAAGCGGGCCGGATTCTAGGGAAAAGGCACGAGGTTCGCAAACACGGCTCGCGTTTCCAAACGGAGAGAGTCGGTCACCAGCGGGCAACGGCCTCGCCAACGGCAGCCGAACGGAGGATGCAATGCCATTCACGAACCGGAAGTACGAGGCGGATCGGAGTCAGTCCAGTAACCGGGTATTTCGTTCGCCGATGACCGACTTCAACCGGCAGCCGCGCGGAAACGGGAACGGCAATTCCCGTCCGAGCCTGAAAGCGGCGCCCCCCGAAACGACGAACGCGGAAAATTTCTACTACCTCAAGCAGATGAGCTCACGCACGCCGATGGTGATCGTGATGACCGACGGCGAAGAGATCCGCGGCTGGATCGAGTGGTACGACAAACTATCGCTGAAAGTGAATCGCAACGGTGCACCGAACCTGCTGATTCAGAAACAGTGGATCAAGTATTTGTTCAAGCAGGACGAGGAGTAGCCGTCGCGCGGCTGCCGAGTTTGTCATTCCGAACCGGCGAAGCGCGGAGAGGAATCCCCCGCCGGAATACGAGTGCCCCTCCGTATGCGGG
>DATAMS010000554.1:0-7022 GCA_036260495.1 Thermoanaerobaculia bacterium | reverse complement strand
TACACGCGGCTGACGTTGAACGAATTCGGATGGATCTCGTTGCCGTCCGCGTCGTGCGCGGGCGGCGACAGCGACGCGGTGTACGTGTAATCGGCAAAGAGCAGCGCACCGATTTTGATCGATGGCGTATCGGGCGAAGGCGCAACAGTCTGCGCAACGCACGGAAGCGCAACGAGCGTGACGACAGCAAAGATGACTTTTCGCATGAATCAACGTTCTTACGGCAGCGGAAGCCGGATCGTGAACGTTGCTCCCTGCCCTTCTTCGCTGGCCACGTGAATGGAGCCACTATGCGCTTCGACGATGGCTTTGGCGATGTAGAGGCCGAGGCCGAGGCCGCCGTAGTAGCGGCTGGAGACGTTGCGGGCGCGGTGGAAGCGCTCGAATAGTTTCGGGATCTCGTCGGTGGGAATGCCGATGCCCTTGTCGATCACAGCGGTCAGCATGTGGCCTGATTCGATCCGCGCGAGCAGCTCGATGTCGGTTCCCTCGGCCGAATACTTGATCGCGTTCGAGATCAGGTTGTCGACGACCTGGCGCATCCGATCGGGATCGACCGGCATCGTCGTCTCCGTGATCTCGGCGGAAAAGCGGATCGTGCGTGCAGGATTCTGGATACGAAACGCGTTGGCGCGGCGATCGAGAAACTCCAGCCAGCGCACCGGTTGCCGGTCGATTTGCAGACGGTTCGTTTCAATGCGCGAGACGTCCAGCAGTTCGGAGATCAGCCCCATCATGCGATCGACTTCGCCGAGGACGGCGTTGAGGTACGTCATCCGCTCCTCGGGCGGCAGATCATTGATCGTCTGTGCCAGCAATTGCGTGTAGCCCTTGATCGTCGTCAGCGGCGTGCGCAACTCGTGCGACGCGACGGAGAGGAACTCGTCCTTCTTGCGGTCGAGCTCCTGCAGCGCCGTGATGTCGCGAATCACGAGCACGGCGCCGACGATGCCGTTGCTCTCGATCGGCGCGGCGGCGATCGAAAGGTCGAGGTCTTTGCTCGTGATGAAGTGCCGGCCCATCGCCAGGTAGTCGGGCACCGTCATGCCGCCGAGTGCGCGGGCGTGCGGAAGGTCGTCCGGCGGAATCGACCGCCCGTCGGGATAGCGAAGGTTCAACTGCGCGAACGATCCATGCTCCGCCGCCTCGGTGCGCGAACCGAAGCCGAACATCGTGATGGCGGCCTCGTTGACGGAGACGACGTGCCCGGCGGCGTCGTAAACCCACAGTCCGTCCGTCATCGAGCTGAGGATCGAATCGAGTCGCGCCGAGCGTTCGGCCATCGCCTGCGCCAGGTCTTCGATCTCGCGCCGCGCGTTGACCTGATCGGTCACGTCCTGGATCAGCACCGTGAGGTTTTGCGTGATGCCGGAGAAGCGGCCGCGCACGGCGGAAACAATGCGGTTGATGTATGTCGGCGTCGGCCGCGTGTCCGCTTTGAGCGCCTCGTCAAAACTCATTTCGCCCGACTCGGCGACCTGCTTGAGCGGCTTCTCCAGCGACGGGATGACTTCGTCGACGCGCAGGCCAACCAGCGGCGTGTCGATGTTGATCTTGCCGAGGCGCTGCACGAAATCGACAAATCGTGCGTTGGCCAACTCGAATCGCAGCTCGTCGGCGGAGAAAACGGCCACACCGATCGGAGCCGTCTCGAGCACCGCTTCGAATCGTACGCGCGCATCAACCTCACGCCGCGCCAGCTCCTCGGCTGCGCGATGGCCTTCCTGCGAAATCCGCGTGAGCCGGTGAATGTGACTGGCCGCGCCGATCCGCTCCGCCACCGCCTGTGCGAACTCCAGATCCTCGGCGTCGAAACTCCTTCGCTGATCCGAGCGTGCGATGACGAGCGCACCGATGCGGTCGCCATACGATTCGATCGGCGTGGCGATGAGCGTCTGTTGATTCATCGCTGCCACGATCTCGGCCTCGGTCGCGTCGCGCGCGAAGTCGGTCGCCGCCTTCTCGCCGAACTCGGAGTAGAGCAGCGGCCGCCCGATTTGGAAAACCGTTCCCGGAATGCCTTCGCCGGCGTGAAACGGATTGCTGTTGAGATGTTCGCGGAAACGCTGAACCTCGTTTGCGACCGGGGTCACCGAGGCCATGCCGACCATGTGCAACTCGCTCGACTGCGAGTGGTAGAGGTAGATCATGGCCGTGCCGCCGACCGCATCGGCAACGCGGCGCGCCGGATCGTCGAGCTCTTCGAACGACGGCTGCATCGTGACCGTGTCGACGCCGAGGTTGGCGAGACATTCCGCGCGGCGGCGGCGCCACGCTTCGCGCTCGGCCGTCTGACGTTCGTCGGTGACATCGCGCGACAACACAACGGATCCGATGATGTGATTGCGGTCGTCGCGAATCGGCGCCGCTTTCAGATTGACGACGCGGTCGTCGCCGCTGCGCGCGTCGTGCACGAGGTAGTCCGATTTGACAACGTCGCCGCGAATGGCGCGCATCGACGGAAGGTCATCCGCTTCGAGCGGGCTGCCGTCGATGTAGCGATGCCGGTTCTTGCGCACGCGCCCTTCCGGATCATTCGCAAAAAGCGAAACCGGTTCGCGCTGCGCAGCCGCGTTCATCCGTTCCAACCGGCCGTTCGCGTCATAGATCGCGGCCGACTCGGGGATCTGATCGAGGATCGCGTTGACCTTCGCCATCTCGCGAACCGCCCGCTCGTGAAGCAGAGTGTTGTTGAGCGCGAGCGTGGCGTAGCGGCCGATCTCGGCGAAGAGCGAGATCTCTTCGTCCGTCCAAACGCGCGCCGACGAAACCTGGTGGAGCCCGAACGCCCACGGCTCGTCGTCGCGCGGACGAAGAACCTGCACGATCTCGGAGCGCATCTGAAAAATCTCAGCCTGCTCGCGGTCGAGATCGGGATCGTCCTCCATGACCACGATCGGACCGGTAGCGTCGAGCAGCCGCTGAATCAGTTTCGATGAGTGTTTCAACGACAGCGTCGACGCGTCTCCGTTCGGAGCGGCAAACTCGGGCGCGCTGACCGCGAAGCGGACCTTCGCGAACTCCGCCTGCGCGCTCACCGGGTGAAGCAGCCACGCGCGATCGGCGCCCAGCTCCTGCCGCGTGATCGTGACGATGCGGCGCAGAACTTCTTTCAGCTCAAGCGTGCCGGTAAACGATTCGAGAATGCTCGAAAGAAACCGATAGCGCTCTTCCGTGCCGAATTGCTTCGGCCGCACGCGCCGGTCGAGGTACTGAATCATCAGCCTCCGCAACACGCTGTTGTCCCCATTCACCTCGGGCAACTCGAGCAGCGGCGCGGACGGCTGTCGTCGTTCCGCCTCCGCGCGCAGACGCTGGAAATCGTCGCCAGCGGTCACAGCAATGAGCGCGAATCGTTCCCGATCGAGAAGTGAAATCGCTTCATCTTCGGAGACCGCCACGACCGGCGTAAAGCTGAGCGATGCCGCCACCTCGGCGGGTGCTCTTGCGGCCACTTCGGAGGCCACGATCAGGACCTGATTCGACATGCGAGATGGCGCTGAAAAATCGAGCGATGATGCTACCACCAAGAATCGCGCGCTTAGAATGCGCTTCATGCCGAAGCGTTCCTTTGACGAGCTCGTGCAATTGATGCACACACTCCGCGGTCCGAATGGTTGTCCGTGGGACCGCAAGCAGACGTTGGCCTCGCTCAAACCGTTCGTGATCGAGGAGTCGTACGAAGTCGTCGACGCCATCGACCGCGACGATCGCGCTGCGTTGGCCGAGGAGCTTGGCGATTTTCTATTGCAGGCGGTGTTCATCGCTGAGCTGACGAGCGAGGAAGGTTCGTTCGACATCTACGACGCGGTCACGGCAATTCACGACAAGCTCGTGCGGCGGCATCCGCATGTCTTTGGCGACGTCGAAGCGAACAATGCCGACGAAGTGCTCGTCAATTGGGAGAAGCAGAAGAACGAGGAGCGAAAAGCGGAGAACAAGAGCGTGCTGGCCGGCGTGCCGCAATCGTTGCCGGCGCTTCTGCGCGCATCACGCCTGACGGAAAAAGCAGCGCGCGTCGGCTTCGACTGGCGCCGCACTGAAGACGTTTTCGACAAAGTGGATGAAGAGCTTGGCGAGCTTCGCGAAGCCATTCAATCCGGCGACGAATCGCACGTCCACGAAGAGCTCGGCGATCTCCTATTCACGATCGCCAACATCGCCCGCAAACTGAATGTGAACGCGGAAGATGCGCTGCAATCGGCCAACCGCAAATTCTCGCGCCGCTTCGAGTCGATGGAATCAAAGGTCCGCGGCGGCGGCCAGAACCTCGACGACCTGACGCTGGAACAGATGGACGGACTATGGGACGAAGCAAAAGCAGCCGAGCGCGCCTGATCTTCGCCGCGATCGTCGCCGCCTGGATCGCGCACGATCTGCTCGTCCCGCCGCGCTACGCCTTCGACGCCCGCGCGACAGTCGCGGCAATCGACGAGTACCGCGCTTTCGTCTCCCCGCACCTCCGCGGCGTCGTTCAATGCCGCTTCACGCCAACCTGCTCCTGGTACGGACACGAATCCATCCGAAAACACGGCTTCCTGATCGGCGGCGCGAAAACGTTCTGGAGAATCGCAAGGTGCGGCCCGTGGACGAAAGTGGGGACGTACGATCCGCCGTGACATCCGCTTTAGGAACAGGCTTCCCGCCTGCTCTACGACCGAATCGCCAACGACATCGCAGCTCCCGAAAGGCGTCGAAACCGCTACAATCATCCATCCCCGATTTCCGTTTCAGCTCCTTGAGCGTCACCTCGTCATATGGGCAAAGTGAGGGTAGAGTGGAAAAACATCGCCGATCCGTTGCCAGTGCATTCATCCATTATCGGACGGGCGGAGGCGATCCATTTGTGAACGACACCGCGAAAACAACGGACTTGCCTTGAGAAGGCATCCCGCGGACAACTTACTTCCACTGGCAATAGGAGCCATCATGCTTCAGTCGCTGTCGATAAAGAATTTTAAGTCCTGGCGCCGCGTCGATGACCTCCGCTTCGGTCTTATCACGGCTTTCTTTGGCACCAATAGTTCTGGAAAAACAAGTTTGCTTCAACTATTGCTGCTTTTGAAGCAGACGGCTGACGCCGCCGACCGATTGCTTCCGCTCGACCTCGGCGACGAACGGAGCCCTGCGGAGCTCGGAACATTCAAGGACGTACTTCACGGTCACGACCTTAGCCAAGATTTGGAATGGACACTCATCTGGACGCTGCAAAACGCCCTGAAGGTTAGGGATCCTGAGCGCAAGGACACGGTACTGTTCGAGGGCTCGGAACTCAGCCAGTCGGCACGAATTGGATGGCGGAACAGCAGTGGATCGCCGGGCCGAATGGTAACACGACGCCACTCGTATCAGTTCGACGATCGCGAGTTTGGAATGGTGCCCAAGTCAGAGGCCAAAGAGGAATATGACCTTTCCTACGACGGAACCTCATTTCGATTCATTCGAGCGCAGGGAAGACCATGGCCACTTCCGGCGCCTGTTAAGTCCTACGGGTTTCCAGACCAAGTGCGCGGCTATTTTCAAAACGCGGGGTTCCTGTCGGATTTTGAGCTTGAGTTTGAGAAGCTCTTCAAGAATGTTTTCTATCTTGGCCCTCTGCGCGAATACCCGCGTCGGCAGTACACATGGGCGGGCGGCAATCCATCTGATATGGGACGACGTGGTGAGAAAGTAGTAGATGCGCTACTAGCATCTCGGGAATTGGGACGTGTTATACCGCAAGGACAAGGCGTCAAGCGGTTGACTGTGGAAGCGCAGGTTGGGAAATGGCTGAAGAATCTCGGACTAATTCACAGCTTCGAAGTCCGACCAGTCGCGGCGGACAGCAAGCTCTACGAGGTCGTAGTACAGAAAACTCCATCAGCAGTGCCCGTCTTGATCACAGACGTTGGATTTGGTGTTTCGCAGATATTGCCAGTGATCACACTATGCTACTACGCTCCTAGGGGGTCGGTGCTTCTCTTTGAACAGCCGGAAATCCATCTTCATCCGGCTGTGCAAGCCGGTTTGGCCGATGTCTTCGTTCACGCAGTTAAGCACCGAGGAGTCCAGATCATCATTGAAAGCCACAGTGAACATCTGTTGCGCCGACTACAGCGCCGAATCGCCGAGGATGAGATTTCGTCGGAGAGTGCAGCGCTGTATTTTTGCGAGATGGCGCGCGGCGAGTCCAAGCTAGTACCACTGGAACTCGATGAATTCGGATCGATCAAGAACTGGCCGCAGGATTTCTTCGGAGACGAGTTGGGTGAGGTGGCGGCAACGCAGAAGGCGATTGTCAGACGCAAGAAGGCAATGGGCCGATGACCGCATTCGTCATTGACACCAATGTGCTTGCGGTTGCGAACGGAAAACACGCCGCCGCTGATACTGACTGCGTGGAGCATTGCATCTCGGCTCTCATGCTGTCTCGAGATGGAACGGTGCTGGTCGATGATGGCTACCGGATCTTTGACGAATACCGTCGGTACTGTTCGCATCGCGGCCAACCTGGCCTCGGCGACGCATTCTTCAAATGGCTTTGGGACAACCAGGCTAACGAGAGGCACTGCATTCAAGTTCCGATTCGACACATAGGTCCAGAAGTGACCGATTTCGCGGAATACCCCACGGATACCGCGCTCGCCGGGTTTGACCGAGGCGATCGGGTCTTTGTCGCGGTGGCTATAGGGAGCGAACTCGACCCCGATTTGCTGAATGCGTCCGACACGGACTGGTGGCGCGTGCGACACGCTTTGGCGCGAAATGGAGTCCGCGTTCAGTTCTTGTGCGAGAACCTTATGAAGTAGAACGGCTCATTGCAGCAAGTTCTGACAGCGGGCCTACTCCGGCGGCTCCTCCGCGCTTGGGCAGAGATCATTCAGCGCGCACTGCGCGCACTTTGGTTTGCGGGCGATGCAGATCGTGCGGCCGTGGGCGATGAGGCGGTGCGAGAAGTTTGTCCATTCCTTTTGTGGGATGAGCGCCATCAGGTCCTGCTCGATCTTTACGGCGTCGTCGGTGGCGGTGAGGCCGAGGCGGGC
>DATAMS010000548.1:0-4555 GCA_036260495.1 Thermoanaerobaculia bacterium | reverse complement strand
GCCGCGTCAGCGGCACTGGACAAATCGCAGCAGATCGTCGTTTGAACATCCAACGCCGGCGAGATTCTCGAATTTGTGACTCCGATGGTCATTTTTAAAACAACACCTCGGAACGCTCGATCGTGCTTGATTGTCCAGTGCCGCTCACGCGGCACGATTCTCAAAATGCACGTACGAGGGGTGCTCGCAAAAGGCGCTCGCACCCCTCGCTATCCTCTTTCAGCCGCTGACGCGGCGTCGCACAAGGAGACAGGCAACGCGCGAAGCGCAAAAAAGATATTCTCCAACCATGACCGTCACCCAGACCAAGCCCCGCACCGACGGGCGCGCCTCGAATGAGATGCGCCGCGTTCTCATCACGCCGAATTTCAGCAAGCATGCGGAGGGCTCGGCGCTGATCGAGGTTGGCGACACGCGCGTCATCTGCACGGCTTCGATTCAGGAAAAGGTCCCGTCGTTTCTTTATCGCACGGGCAAGGGTTGGGTCACCGCCGAGTACGGGATGTTGCCGCGCGCGACGACTGAGCGCACCGACCGCGAAGCAGCGCGCGGCAAGCAGGGCGGGCGGACGATGGAGATCCAGCGTCTGATTGGACGTTCACTGCGCGCCGCCGTGAACAGCGAGATGCTCGGCGAACGGACGATCTGGCTCGATTGCGACGTCATCCAGGCCGATGGCGGCACGCGCACGGCCTCGATCACCGGCGCCTTCGTCGCACTCGTTCTCGCCCTCGGCAGGCTTTACGCCGACGGCAAACTCGTGACCTGGCCAATCAACTCGTTCGTCGCCGCCGTGTCAGTCGGCATCATCCACGGCTCGCCGGCGCTCGACCTGAATTACGAAGAAGACTCGAAAGCCGGCGTCGATATGAACATCGTCGCCACCGACAAGGGACGCTTCATCGAGCTGCAGGGGACTGCCGAGGGAGCGACGTTCAGCGATGAGGAAATGACGGCGATGCTGGGATTGGCGAAGGAAGGCATCGCAGCGCTCGTCGAAAAGCAGCGCGAGGTTCTCGCGCCCACGCTGGCGCGCGTCGATGCGCTCAGCCGCGAGAGGCTGACGAAGAAGTTTCGCTGATCGAGTTCGAAAGCGCAGACGGCGTGTGCGTTGCGTAAGCGCGATGAGGGAGTTAGGGTGACGCCGATGGCGGACTCCCTGACGCAGCCCCGGGCCAACCGCAACGCGCCGGGGAACAGCGAGGTTTGGGCCGCCAGCCTCAATGACCGCCGGGTCGCCGAGTGGCTCTTCCTCATCACACTCGTCACGTACGGCTATTTTTTCGCGGGCGGTGGATGGAATCAGAACGCCACATTCGATCTCACGCGCGCCATCGTGGAGCGGCACACCTTCGCGATCGACGCGTTTGCGAGCAACACCGGCGATGTCTCGTTCGCCCACGGTCACGTGTACGCGAACAAGGCTCCCGGGCTGGCGTGGCTGGCGGCGATCCCGTACGCGCCGCTGCACGCATTCGAGAAAGCGCGCGGGGCGAATACGAGCGATGCGCAGCTTCTGGCGATCAACGCCTACGTCTGTTCGCTGATCTGCGTCGCGCTGCCGGGCGCGCTCATTCCAGCGATGCTTTTCCTATACGCGAGGAGGCGCGGCTTCCAAGGCGTCTGGCCGGTTCTTGTCTCACTTTCCGTCGCGCTGGCAACCCAGATATTGCCATACGCGACGATCCTGATGGTGCACGTTCCAAGTGCGGCGTTGCTCCTGTTCGCGCTGACATCGCCGCGTCGTGGGCTGGCAGGCCTGGCCGCTGGCTTGGCGGTTGCGATGAACTACCTTTGCGCACCGGCGCTCGTGCTCTTTGTTCTTGCCGGTCCGCGAAGGAGTTGGATCCGATACGTTGCTGGCGCAGCATTCCCCATCGTTGCTCTGATCATTTATCAGCGGCTTTGCTTCGGAGGTTTTTTCACGACCAGTGTGTCGGTCACCGATCCGCGTTTTCTGACGCACGGCGCGCCGCTCGGAGTTCTGCAGTGGCCGTCGGCCGGCGTGTTGTACGCGATCACATTCTCGGCGTATCGCGGCTTCTTTTTCTTCGCGCCCGTGCTGGCCGTCGCCGCCTTCGGGTTCGCGGCATGGTGGCGTGCCGGGCGCACGTCATGCGCGGCGGCGCTTGCTGTGATCGTCGCATTCATCGCGTTCAACGCCAGTTTCAATGGCTGGGAAGGCGGCTTCGGAATCGGTGGCCGCTATCTCGTTCCGATCATTCCGCTCTTCGGCATCGCGCTGCTTCATGTGCGATGGCGATGGCTGGTCTGCATCGTTGGTGCAATCTCATTCGCGATCAACTTCGCCGCCGTCGCTGTCGATCCGCAGCCGTCGGCGACGATCCCGCGGCCACTGACGCAGTACATCATGCCGCTGCTGCTGTCCGGCCGTTTCCCGGCGTCTGTGCCGATCACGCCGCCGTGGTCCGCGGCAACACTGACCGGACACACCTCGGTCAACCGGCTGACGGTCGACGAAGCGATCATCTTCGCCAATCACCCACCGGCCTCGCCCGAATCGGAATGGGCAAGCTTCAACCTCGGCGAACTTCTCTTCGGTCCGGGCAGCGCGCTTTCGCTCCTCCCGATCCTGCTGATCATCCTCGGCGGAGGATTCGTGGTCGCACGATTGGCCAGGCAATCAGCGCCAGCGCCGTGAGCATTGCGCCGGCCAGTCCGCCGTAGAACGTTGCCGGCAGATAGCTGACGCGAACGTCCCAGTCGCCGGGCGGAATCGTGAAGCCGAGGAATGCGCCATTGACGGCCAGCGCGCGAATGGAATGGCCGTTGAGCGAAACGCGCATGCCCGGCCAGAACGGCTGACTGCTGACGATGAGCGCGTGCCGCGCGCTGCGAATGTGGAGCCGGAAATCGGGGTCTCGCGCTTCGACAATCTGTACCTGCGGATCGCTGGCCGGATGAAGCAGATCCTGACGCATGCGGGCACTGTCGACAGGGAGAATGTTGACGACTGTCTCCTTCGAGAGGTCATGTTCGGTGAGCGTCTGCGCGAACAGGTTGTGGCGGAACTCGAGGACGAGATCGTGGGCGGCGAAGAAGCGCGGTTTCACGTCGAGGTTCTCGAAAATCCGTCCGTCGCGGCCGTCGTACACGAGGCGATAACGCGCCGGATCGGCGGGATCGAGATCGTGCGCGCCGACGAGATAGCGGACATTCAGATAGTTCAGGAGCGGCGTCTTGACGTTCTGCCACTTCGAGAAATAGTCGTCGGTCGCGAGGCCAGCGATGAGACGAAGGACGCCGAGGTAGCGGCCATTCGCCATCGGATCGTGGGTGCGAATGTCGGCGAAACCGTACATCGCTTGCGCGTTCGGAAAGAGTGCGGCGCCGATTCCTACGACGCGAAACGGCGCGTTGCCCGGCGTCGCCGATTCGAGATGCTGCAGCGTTTCAATGAGCGGCGTCGTGGGATACATCGCATAGGCGGTAAGCACCGGATTCCATCCATCGGTCGCCGTCCACAACTCCGCGATCAGCGCGACGCCGATCAGCATCGTGGCGATATGCCGGCCGCGAGCCTGCAGCACGAACAGCATCCCAAGCGCGAGGACGAGGATGCTCGGCAGAAGAGCGACGACCGCGGCGTCTTTCATCGCCGCACTCGGGAAATCGACCTTCAGGAAGACGCCGAGAACGATGGCTGCTGCGGCGAGAACACCGAGGAGAAGGGGCGTGGAACGCTCGCGCCGCGCGGAATCGATCGCCGCCGCGGTCATCGCTGCCGCACTCCAGCAGAGGAACAGGCGCAATCGCGCATTCGCGGCCAGCTTGAAAACGAAATGAAAGAGCGAGCTGATGACGGGCCAGTTGAAGGCGATGCCGGTAGCGATGAGCGCGAGGATGACGAGAAACATCTCGCGGCTGCGGAAGCGACGCTGCGAGATCGCACGGAACAGGAGCGCGAACCAGGAGGCGATGCCGAGGATGCCTGCGAAACCGGTGATGGATTCGGCGGTCGCTGGTCCCCACGGTTTCTCCGCCGGCGCGTGGCCGTAGAAGTTCGGCTCGAACGTAGCGATGGCCGACGGAAAATCAGAAAACGGCGGCGCTTCGTTCGCGTGAACCTGCAGCTCCTGAAAACGCCGCGATTTCTTCACCGTCTCCGCGAAGGTGGCGATAAACGGCGACGCAAGAAGCGCTGCAACGAAGATTGCCGCCGCCGCGAGCGCGAGAGCGCGCGTTGCATCGCGCCACGTCACCGGCCGCTCGACGAACGCGATCCAGAGCGCGAAGAGGCCTCCGAAAAACGTCACGTGTGTCACGGTCTCGGGATGGCCGCCGTAAAGCATCGTGGTCCAGACCGCGACGGCGAAGAGGAAACGCGGATAGGTGCGCCGTTCGATGAGAAGCTCGATCGCCAGAAACGCCGCCGGCAGCCACACCGCGACGGTGACGATCGGGAAATGAAGCCACGTGCTGACGAACGTGCAGAACGCGAATGCAATCGCGCCGATGGCCGCGGGAAGCTCGTCGTAACGGCGCCGCAGGAAGAGAAACATGAACGTCAGCGCGATGAGCAGCTTGAACGCGG
>DATAMS010000674.1:0-1777 GCA_036260495.1 Thermoanaerobaculia bacterium | reverse complement strand
ACCGTTCACGTGATTACTCCTGGAATTTACCGCGCACTCCTGTTCGCTCATCCCGAAGCCTTCTGATTCGCTCGGCCGCAGGAACTCTTCGCACCTCGGCATAACGGCGAATGGCCGGAGCATTGGAGCCCTGCATTTTTCCGGGCTGAGGCTGGTGAAACAGGTGAAGGAAAGGCAGGTACCCGAACCGGTATGTCTTCCCTGTCACCTCGGCGCGTTCCCAGAATTCGTTGTCTTCCCCACCCCAGCCGACGAAGCCCTCGTCGAATCCACCGGCGTCGAAGTATGAAGAGCGCCGCGCGGCGATACTCGCTCCCAGCAGGTTCTGTACGATCGTCGACGGCACTTGGTGCGGGACACGACCCGTCGCGAAGACACGCTCCGTTTGACGCTCGTCGAGATAGAACGTGAACCGCTTGAGCTCGAGAAAGTCGAAGCCCTCGGCCATGCGCGACGCACACTCGGACGCATAGGCCGCAGGCACCAGAATGTCGTTATCGTGGAGGATGACTACCTCGCCGCGGGCCACGCGGACACCCTGATTGAGTGTCCATGCGCGGTTGTACTCGTAGTCAGATCGCGGCGTCGGGGTGTGGACATAGTGAACCCACGTGGGAAGTAGCGATGCAATCTCCGGCGTCGCGGATTGCTCGACGACGATGCATTCGACTTCTACGCCGGTCTGACCGGCAATGCTGCGCAGCGTCGCCAGCAGATGAGGCAATCGGGCCAGGCCCCGATGTCCGATCACGAAGGAGACCGCCGGAGTGGCCCCGCGGCCGGCGGGCGACTCACGCATTGTGACCGGCCATTGCGCAAAGGCATTTCGCATGAGCCGCGCGCCAGCAGAAGGAAACTGCGAAGCGATGTGAAGATCGGACGTGAACTCCCACTCGCAGCGAACGCCGCGGCCGTCGCCGGTCACCCGCTCGCTGCGATTGTGCATGTCGATCCAGCGGCCGGATCGCATGGCCCGAATGAATCGAGGCAGATCGTAGATTACCGCGCCGGCGCGCGATCGAAATGACATCGGCATGATGGTAATGCAGCGCGCTCGGAGGCCGGCCCGCCGGTTCTTCAAACTTCGGAGGCCCGGCGGCTCTCGGACGCAATCCATTCGACCGTTCGCGCGAGGCCAGACGACCAGGACGCACCTGCGTCTGCGCATCCGAGGTTCAGGAGCCTGGTAATGTCTGCGCGCCAGCGGATCGGATTTCCCGGGTTTGTCCGGCCGGTGAAACGCGGCGTTTCCGGCAGTCCAACGAGCCGGAAGATCTCCGCGGCCACGGCCGCGACCGCAACATCGCCGCCGGATGCGACGTTGATCGCCTCCCCCTCGAACGGCGCACGATCGGCGATGCAGACCATGGCCCGGGCGGCGTCGGTGACATCGAGATAATCACGGCTCTCCTCGCCGGTGCCGAGGACTTCCGGATTGCCGGCCAGTGCGCGGCGCGCAATCTCCCACACCGCCAGACGGCGCAATCGCTCGCCGTACGTCGAGAAAATCCGCGCCTTGCACGTCCGCAATCCGTGCAACGCCGCATATTGATCGACGAGCAACTCCTGCTGCAGCTTGTGAAAGCCATACGGCGAGATCGGCGCCAGCCGCGCATCTTCCGAGATCGGCAGCGACGCCGGACTGCCGTAGACCGCCGCGGATGAGATCAGGAGTACCCGCGTGCCGGGCGACGACCGGCGCAGCGCGTAAAGGACGTTGGCAGTAGGAATGATGTGAGCCTGAAGATCGGCGAGTGGATCATCGATCGATTCGGCG
>DATAMS010000535.1:0-2779 GCA_036260495.1 Thermoanaerobaculia bacterium | reverse complement strand
TCCGGCAGCGGAGCCGGAGGCGGCGGAGGCGGAGCGACCGCGGCCAGGTGCAGCGGGGCAAAGGTAATTCCGACCAGGCCGGAGAGGCCGCAGTCGTCGAGCTCGGTCACGCGGCACTCTTTGTGATCGCGGCTGAACTTCGCCGCGTTCCAGCGGAAGCCGCCGTTGATGGCCCAGCCGCTGTCGCCGATCCAGTGACGCAGACCGGTCGTCAGCGTTACTGGCGACGGAGGCTTCACATCGCCGCCCGTGTAGGTGGTGGTGCTGATCTCCGTGATCCAGTTCGTGGTGCGCCAGAAGTGAATCGGGTGATTCCAGCCCACTTCGAGGAGCAGCTCATTCGGCAGCTTCGACGAATCGGGAGCGAGGAAAGGGAAGTTCGAGTTCTTGGCGCTGCGGTCGCCGACGATCGTGTAGGAACCGCCGGCGGTGAACTGGCTGGCCGTGTAGTGCAGGCCGGCGCCGAAATTCGTGGAGCCGCCGGCGATGCCGCTGTCCTTGTCGCCTGTCGGAAGATCCGCGAACAACGAGACGGCCAGGTGCGAGGTAGCGGACGAAGGACCAAAACTGAACTTCGTGGCCACGTGCAGTGGCGCCATGCCGCCATCGGAGAACTTGCCCTGGTAGTAGAAGCCATTGATGAAACCGTTGCGGTCTCCGCCATGACCGGTGATCCGGTCATACGGCAGCGATGCGCTGATCTCCCAGTTGTCGGTCAGGCCATAGCCGATCGAAGCGTTCAACCGGTAGAGGTCATAGCCCATGTTCTTGTTCTTGCGGGCAGAGGGAATGGCGAACGGACCCTTCGCCGCTTCGAGGTCCCAGTTCTGGTAGTAGACACCGAAGGACCAGTCGCCATGGCGAAGCGTATCGGCGGTGATCACGTTGAACAGACCCGTTTCGCCGGAGGCGGTGGGCGCGACCAACGCGGCCTGTTCTTCTGGCGTGATGGTGGCAAGGGTGCCAGCCGTTTGAGCAAACAGCGACGGTACGATGAGGAAACAAAGCAACGGAAGTAAGGATCGGAGTCTCAAGCGCAACAAGTAACACCTCCTAAAGTTCGAACGGTCTGCCTGCCAGGTACTGTCCGGCGCGGATTACAAAAAATGTGCCAGAGCCATGCGAATGTAAGACGATAAAGGCTTCAAGAGCTTGAGCTTACCATAACTTGATTGAGGTCAACTCAGCCCTGGATTCATTCACTTTGATAGGATGCCTGCATGCGTATTCGCCCGACGGCCATCTCTCTCGCGGTAATTCTTGCAGCGACTGCTACTCTCGCGCAGCAGGCCGCTCCCGCGCCCACACAACCCACGTTCACGACCGATACGGCCGCGCCGCAGACGACGCCGGCGACGCAGCCTCCGCAAACCGCTCCTGCGCCACCGCTGCCACCGCCACCCGACATTCCACTGCCGGCGACGCCCCAGCCAACTCCTCCTCCGGCCGAGGTGCCTCCGCCCGCAGCGCCAGCGACACCGCTGTCGCTCTCGCCTGTCGCCGCAAGCGGTTACGACCGGCGTGACGCGCTGCCCAACGTCTATCTCGCCGACGGACAGGCCAGCATCCGCCTGCGGAAGCTGATCAAGAACGTGCTGTTCGAGAGTCAGATCGACTACAAATTCGTCACCGGCGACATCAGTACGTTCCTTCGCTACAAGTACTACGCGCAAAACTTCACTTACAAGATCGGCGTGTTCGATTCGATCTCGTTCGGCGCGGTCGGCAGCCACACCGATGAATTCGAGCGCGTGCGCGGAGGCCTGCTGCTGCTGACGTTTCCGCGCGACTACAACCACCGCTACTTCACGCTTCTCCAGGATGACCGGCTCACGTTCGGCGACGTCACGCGCGTCGATAACCGCAAAAACAACGTCTACACGAAGTTCGGCTATCAATACGGCACCGAGTTCGATGAGCAACTGAACGCGATCGTCGGCGAAACGCGCGGCCGGCAGATACCTGTGCTCACCGTATTTCGCGAGGTCGGTCCGCAGAAGTTCAGCTATGCCGGCGCCCTCACCGAGTCGGCAAGAATCTCCACAGGTGACTACAAGTACACGAAGGTGGAGATGGAAGGCATCCGCCGCTGGGATCTCACGGCCACGCAATTCATCGTCACGCGCGGACATTTCGGCACGTTCCTGACGAAGGACACGCTTTGCGCGAAGGACGATGTGACGACACCGCAAGTGGAGTGTTACTCAATCCCAGGTTACGAGATGTTCGGGCTGGGCGGCCGCGAAGCACTCCGTTCCCTCTCAACATCGAACAGCGTCTCCGCCGGCACGAACGAGTTTCACGTCACGAACGAGTACTTCGTTCCTATCTTTCGCAATCGCGATTTCAATTTCCGCACGTTGCACTTCAACACGATGTACGCGATCGGCTACACCGGCTTCGGTAACGTCGCCTTCACTCCCCGCGAAGTTTTCAAAACCCGCGATTTCGCCGTCGACGCCGGCCTCGGCACCGAGATGGCCCTCACCGTCCGCGACTTCGACGTGCTCCTGAGCGTTCTCTACGCGCACACGTTCCGTGCACCGGAAGAGCGCAAAGGAAACAAGGTGCAGTTCTCAATTCACACGATACGGTGAGCAAATGGACAATGGATAATTGACAATTGACAACGGAGGCTGGTCGTCAATTGCGCGCCCGTTGTCAATTGTCCATTGTCCATTGTCAATTACGTTCAATTGCGGTTCAGCGCCATTTGCACTCCGCGCACGCCGTCTACGTTCTTGACGACGTGAACCGCTACGTCTTTCTGCAGCTCGTT
>DATAMS010000524.1:0-1755 GCA_036260495.1 Thermoanaerobaculia bacterium | reverse complement strand
TCCGGCAGCTCTCCTTCGTTTCGCTGGGACTTGCGGCGAATACCGAAGTGCAGCGGGCATTGCGCCAGAGCCTGAGCGATCAGAAACGTCTGGCGCGCTCCGATCCCAGTCACGCTGTTGTGTACCGCCAGCGCTTCGAGGAAGTCCGGCTGCTGCTGACGCGAATGGAGATTCTGTCGCTGACCGGCCGCAAGCTGGCTAGTGCGCTGGAAGGCACCCTTCTTGGGCTTGTCGCACTGGTCGTTGCGTCGGGAAGCATCATCTATTTGATCGAGCACCGGCGGCGCGAGCAGAGGCTCGTGCAACTTCGGGAATCGCTTCTGGCCTTATCGCGTGGTGAGCCTGTATCGTCGCCGCTCGGCAAACGGCGGGATCTGATCGGACGAATCAGTCTCATGATCGAGTCAACGTCGAACGCCATCGATCGTGACCGCCGGCGGATGCGATCCCTCGAGCACCTTTCCTCCTGGCAGGAAGCGGCACGCCGTCATGCACACGAGATCCGCACGCCGCTCACGGCCGCGAGGATGGAGGTCGCCCGCCTTCTTTCGTGGGCCGGCCAGCAGCTCCCCGGCGAACAGGCAGCGTTAGCCAGTGCGCAAGCCAGCATCTTCGAGGAGTTGGAGCGGCTTCGCGCCTTCACGACGGCGTTCACGTCCTTCGCGATGCTCAGTCCTCCGCGACTCATGGTGCTCGATCTGTCGCGCTTCATGGAGGACTTCGCTGTTACCTTCGCCGGCGCGTGGCCCGCTCTGCGGCTGGAGTCGGAGCAGCATGCAGGAGAGCGATACGAGGTGATGATGGACGCGAATCTGCTCCGGCAGTTGCTCGTGAACCTGGCCAACAACAGCGCGCAGGCTTGCGATGGCCAGCCCGGACTTCTGCGTCTTCGCGTCTGGCGTGATGGGAAACAGGTGCTCGCGGATGTCGCCGATGACGGACCGGGGATTCCGGCGTCCATTCGCGACCGTCTATTCGAGCCCTACACGACTACCCGGCGGATCGGAGAGGGGATGGGACTTGGACTCTCCATCTGCAAGAAGATCATGCTCGATCATGGCGGCGACCTCGATCTCATTTCCAGCGATCGGGGCGCAACCTTCCGGCTAGTGTTTCCGGCAGGAGATGAACCGCGTGGCTAAGTCTCCTTTCATTCTTCTCGTTGAAGATCACCAGAAGATTCTGGTGAACACGATGCTGCAGTTGCGCGAAGAAGGGTTCGCCGTACACGCGGTCGGCAACATCGCGGCGGCGCAGGAGTTTCTGGTTGCCCAACAGCCCGACCTCCTCATCCTCGACGTCCGCCTCGGCACCGCCAGCGGCATCGATCTGATCCAGCGCCTCGTCGAGCAGAAGCGTTTTCCTCCCACGATCATCATCTCCGGCGAGGCTTCCATCACCGAGACCGTGGAAGCGCTGCGGCTCGGCGTTTACGATTTCATCGAGAAGCCGTTCACGCGCGAGCGGCTGCTGCAATCGGTTCGCAATTGTCTCGATCACGCCTCGCTCCGGCGCGAGCTCACCGAGCTTCGCTCCCGCGCCGGCGTCGCCAAGACCATCCTCGGGCGCTCGCCGGAGATTGTGCAACTGCGGGAACGCATCGAGAAGGTGGCGGCGACCGATGCGCGCGTCTTGATTCGTGGGGAGAGCGGAACTGGCAAGGAGTTGGTTGCCAACATGCTCCACCGCCACAGCGGCCGGAAACAGAAGCCGTTCGTGAAAACCAACTGCGCGGCCATTCCCGCGCATCTCATC
>DATAMS010000513.1:0-6231 GCA_036260495.1 Thermoanaerobaculia bacterium | reverse complement strand
CTTCTCCCCTCGTGCTTTTCGAGGGGAGAAGGTGGCGAAGCCGGATGAGGGGTGTCGGGCAAAGGCAGGACGAACTTAAGTCCTGAAGTCTGATTTCCAGCCGCTGATCTCTTCATACCGGCAGCCACCAAAGACACTCTGGCACGGGAGTCGCTATTGCTGAGCCTCATGGGAAACTTACTTTGGCTCATCATCGTGATCCTCGTCATCCTCTGGCTCGGTGGCTTTGCGATGCACATCGGCGGTGGTCTCATCCACTTGCTGCTCGTCATCGCCGTGATTGTGCTGATCATTCAGCTCATCACAGGCCGGCGCGTCGTCTAGAGCGGCCGGCAGGCAGCGTTGCGCGAGCGTGCTGCACGCCGGCTAATTAACGACGCGTTTGAACGCGGCGACAAGCCGCGCCACACGATCGGAATCGACGGGCGCTCCGACGCGTCCGTCGATTTTGATCGAGGTGCCTACGATCGCGCCATCCGCATCGGCAAATGCTGACGCGTTCTGCTCCGTCAGTCCGCTGCCGATGAGAACCGGCGTATCAGGCAGCGCCTCCCGCACGCGCGCGAAGCTGGCCCGATCCGCTTCCGCTCCCGTCTCCGCACCACTGATGATGATGCCGTCCGCGAAGCCGCGATGACGCAGGTCTTTGGCGGCCTGCACCTCGTCGATCGACGTCAGCGGCACGGCGTGCTTGACCATGTGGTCGGCGAAAATCAGCAACTCCGGCGCGATGGCCGCACGCAATCGCAACGACTCCGCCGCGCGCCCTTCGATGATCCCCTGATCGGTCAGCATCGCGCCCGTGTGGATGTTGACGCGGATGAACGCCGCGCCGGTCGCCGCGGCGATGGCAATCGCCGACAACGCGTCATTCCGCAGCACATTCACGCCGAATGGGAGCTTCACCTCCGCCACGACCTCGGTGATGACGCGCGTCAATCCCGCGATCGTTTCAGCCGGAACGAGTCCCTTGAAGAACGGCCGGTCGCCAAAATTCTCGAACGCGATCGCATCGCAGCCACCCTCGCGCAACGCCCGTGCATCGCGCATCGCCGCATCGATCACCGCATCCATCGAGCCGCCGAATCGCGGCGCGCCCGGCAACGCGCCGACATGCACCATGCCGATGACCGCGTTGCGGGAGAAGCGTTTGGAGAAGTCGTTCCGAGAGAGCATGGGAGAATGAAGAGTGAAGGGTGAAGAGTGAAGAGTGAAAAAAGGCAGAGGCCGGGCCCCTTGCACTCTTCACCCTTCACTCTTCACCCTTCCTTATAATCGCTCCCATGTCCGATCTGAAGCTTTTCAACACCCTCACGCGCGAGAAAGAGACCTTCGAGCCGCTCGTTCCGGGCGAAGTGCGCATGTATTCGTGCGGGCCCACCGTCTACAACCACCTGCACATCGGCAACATGCGCACGTTTCTCTGGAGCGATCTGCTGCGGCGCTACCTCGAGTTCCGCGGGTTGCGCGTGAAGCAGATCATGAACATCACCGACGTCGAGGACAAGATCATCCGCAACGCCGCAGCCGCCGGAAAAGATCTGACCACGTACACCGCGCCCTACATCGAGTCCTTCCACGATTCGCTCGCCAAGTTGCGCGTGCGCCGCGCCGACGCCTACCCCCGCGCGACCGAATACATCCCGCAGATGGTCGCGCTCGTCCAGCATTTGACCGAGCGCGGTCACACCTACGTCGCCGACGGCTCGACCTACTTCAAAGTCGCGTCCCTGCCCGGCTACGGCAAACTCTCGCGCGTCGAGATCGATCAGACGAGCGAATACAGCCGCATCGAGTCCGACGAATACGAGAAGGAGTCAGCGCGCGATTTCGTGCTCTGGAAATCGAAGAAGGACAACGAGCCCGCGTGGCAGACGCCGATCGGCGAAGGGCGTCCCGGCTGGCACCTCGAGTGCTCCGCGATGTCGATGGATCTCCTGGGCGCAACCTTCGACATCCACACCGGCGCGGTCGATCTCATTTTTCCGCACCACGAAAACGAGATCGCGCAGAGCGAAGGAGCCACCGGCAAGCCATTCGTCCGCTACTGGATTCACGGCGAGCACCTCAACATCGACCACCAGAAGATGTCGAAGTCGCTCGGCAACATTTATACGGTGCCCGAGGTCGAGGAGATGGAGTATGACCTGCTGGCGTTGCGGTACGCGCTGCTGTCCGTTCCCTATCGCACGAAACTGAACTTCACGATGCAGTCGCTCGACGACGCGAAGAACGCACTGTCGCGAATCGAATCATTTCTGCTTCGCGTCGATGAGGTCTCGCGATCGGCCGCCCATGATGCCCGCCATTCCGACGGCGCCGCGGATCAGTTGATCGGCAAGTTCCTGATCGATTTCGAGACGGCGATGGACGACGATCTCAACACCGCCGGCGCCCTCGGCGCGCTCTTCACGCTGATCCGCGAGGCCAACGTCGCCATGGACGAAGGACGCATCCTCGCGGGGGATGCCGAGGGGCTGAAGACGGCGGTAATGAAAATCGATCCGGTGCTGGATCTTTTTCCGAAGCAGCGCGAGAACCTCGATGCGGAAATCGAATCGCTCATCGCCGCTCGAAATGCCGCACGCAAAGCGCGCAACTTCTCCGAAAGCGACCGCATTCGCGACGAGCTCCTCGGTCGGGGGATCCTGCTCGAAGATACGCCGGCAGGAACGCGCTGGCGCAAGGGATGACGTCTAAAACCTTTTAACCACAGAGACACAGAGGTAACAGAGAAGGCTTCAACTCTGTGTCCTCTGTGCCTCTGTGGTTAAGGCATTTCCGACCACGGCCGCAGTAACCGCGTAAAATTGGGCGATGTCATCGGCGAACGATCCTGCTTACGGTCTCCGCGTCGCGTTCGATCTGTTCGATGCAGCCGAGGAGCTTTTGAGGCAGAACATCCTGCGGGAGTTCCCTGAGGCAACCGAGCAGGAGATCGAGGCGAAGATTATCGCCTGGCTCCAGGATCGCCCGGGCGCACCGCATGGCGATGGTCCGGGAATCCCGAGGAAGTGGGTAGACCGCGAAGGATGAGCAGGCTTTCTGAGTCTTTGGCGCGTATCTCCGCCGACCTCGATGACCTCGGTGTTCGCTGGGCTGTCGTCGGCGGCCTTGCCGTTTCGGTCCGGGCCGAGCCGCGCATGACGAGGGATGTGGATGTCGCAATATCCGTGGCCAGCGACACCGATGCAGAACGAATCGTCAGAGCGCTCCGAGATCGCGGGTACGAGCCCGTTGCACTGCTCGAACAAGAAGGCGCGCACAGGCTGGCCACCGCAAGAATGACGGCGGAAGGACAACCGGAGGGTATCGTCATCGATCTCCTTTTCGCTTCGTCCGGAATCGAGAGCGAGATCGTCGACAGTTCCGACAGACTCGAGGTGTTCGCTGGGATCGAAGCGCGTGTCGCATCCGTGTCCCACCTGATGGCCATGAAGATCCTCGCAAGAGACGATCGCACGCGGCCTCAGGACCTCGATGATCTTCGCTCGTTGCTGGCCAGAGCGTCGGGCACGGATATCGAGACGACGCGAGCGCTCCTCCTTCTGATTACAGAGCGAGGATTCGCGCGACGTCGCAATCTCGTCGAGAGTTTTGAATTGCTTCTCCGCGAAGAGCGCGGCTGATCACTTCATCGCCGTCAACGCTACCGGCTTCGGGCGATACCACTCCGGATAGACCCGCTTCAGCGCCTCGATCTTTGGCAGATCGTTGAACACGATGTAGGGCTGATGCGGATTGTGGATCAGGTAATCCTGGTGGTAATCCTCGGCGGCGTAGAAGCCTTTCAGCGGCTCGATCTTCGTCACGATCGGAGACGCGAAGACTTTCGCTTTCGACAACTGATCGACGTACGCGCGCGCCACGCGCTCCTGCGACGGTGACGCGAAGAAAATCTCCGACCGATAGCTTGGGCCGCTGTCCGGACCCTGACGATTCAGTTCCGTCGGATCGTGTGCGACGGAGAAGAACAGGCGCAGAAGCTGGCCGTAGGAGATCTGCTTCGGATCGAATGTGATCTCCACCGACTCCGCATGGCCGGTCGTTTCGGTGCCCACCATCTCGTAATGCGCGGTGGATTTGTCGCCGCCCGAATAGCCGGCCACGACCTTCGTCACGCCCTTGACGTGCTCGAACATCCCCTGCAATCCCCAGAAGCATCCGCCGGCGAGGACGGCGACCTGCGAGCCGGTTGCCTCGGCTGCCGGGGTATCAACTGCAGGTGCGGGAATCGACTTGTTCACCGCCTCGGCGTTCGCGCCACAACTCAATCCAAATGCCGCAAGAGCCAGGGCCACGATCGTTTTTCTCATCGGGAGTCGCATGACAGTTTTCCTTTTCGCGCTGCACGTCATCTACGGTTCAGGAGCGCCGATGGTCTCGCGAAGCATCAGCAGCAACGCGGACATCTCTGTTACAAACGCCTCGCACCGCCGAACGATTTCGCGTGACGCAGACAGCGGTTCAGGACGGCACCCCGTGTATGGCTCGCCTCTTGACCCACGCGCCGCGCGAATTTCGTGAACAGAATGTGAACTCGATCAAGAAAGTTCCGTTTCCGGTGTAACCGGTTACATAAATCGTCATCTAAGGGACGTTGCAAGGAGTTTCGATGTCGATGAACGACTGTGCCACCGGAATCCTCGAAGTGGAAAAACCAATCCTCGGCCATGAGCCAATCCGCGAGTTGCTCGAAGGCCTCTCGCTCTGCGCACCAGGTCCGGAGTACTTCCGGACGCTCGTCAGCGAGCTCGCGCGCGCGCTCGACGCTGACGTCGCCTTCGCCGCGGAATTGTCCGGCGAAGAGCCGCTGCGCGCGCGTACGGTGGCGCGCTTCGCGGACAACGAGCACGTCGCGAACACTGAATATGTCCTCGACGGAACGCCATGCAACGACGTTCTCGAACAGCACTTCTGCTGGATTCCGGAAGGAGCCGCCGAACGCTACCCACTCGATTTCGGTCTGGCCTTGCAGTCGATCGAGAGCTACGCCGCCATCGCCTTGATCGACGCGGAAGGCGCCGCATTCGGATGGATCGGTGTGATGAGCCGCCGGCCGATGCTCGACGGCGCGAAGGTCCGGGCAACCCTTCTCTTTGTCGCGGGACGAACATCCGCCGAATTGCAGCGCCAGCAAACTGCCATCGCACTCGAGCGTGCACACGCCGATCTCGCCATTCACGCCGAGCGCGGCGATGAGCTCGAGCGCATCAACGCCGATCTGCAGCGCGAGATCGCCGAGCAGCGGCGCAGCCAGCGGCAGATGACGCACGACGCGCTGCACGACGCAGTCACCGGTCTGCCCAACCGTTCGCTGTTCATGAACCGGCTCGATCACGCCATCGCCATGAACGCGCGCGAGCACATTTACGACTTCGCCGTCCTTTTTCTCGATCTCGATCGCTTCAAGCTCGTCAACGATTCCCTCGGCCACATCGCCGGCGACGATCTCCTTCGCGCCGCCGCGGACCGCCTACGGAGCTGCGTGCGTCCTTCCGATCTCGTGGCTCGCATCGGCGGCGACGAGTTCACCATCCTCATCGAGAACATCGCCGACGCCAGCGAGGCCACCTGCATCGCCGAGCGGATCTCCGCCGAGCTCTCGCGTCCGTTCACCGTCTCGGGCGAAGAGGTGTTCACGTCTGCGAGCATCGGCATCGCGGTCAGCGCCACCGGCTACCGCTCCGCCGACGCCGTGCTGCGTGACGCCGATACGGCGATGTACCGCGCAAAAGAGCGAGGCAAGGGCCGCTACGAGATTTTCGATCGCCGCATGCACGTGCAGGCCGTCGAGCGGATGCTCATGGAGATGGATCTTCGCCGTGCCGTCGAGCGCGAAGAGTTCCGCATCGTCTATCAGCCGATCATCTCGATCCGCTCCGGCGAGCTGACCGGTTTCGAGGCGCTGCTGCGATGGGATCATCCCGTTCGCGGCACGATCGCGCCGAACGATTTCATCTCCATCGCCGAAGAAAACGGATTGATCGTGCCGATCGGCGTGTGGGTACTCAAGCGCGTCTGTGCGCAGTTGCGGCGCTGGCAGACGCTGGCAAGCGCGCCGCTGACCGCGAGCATCAACGTCTCGTTGCGGCAGACGTTCGATCCCACGCTCATCGACGAGCTCGATCGCGTCCTCGCGGCCGCCCACGTCGAAGGCGCGTCGATCCGTCTCGAGATCACGGAGAGCGCCATGGTCGAACGCGGCGCGACCGAATTCTTCGAACGCGT
>DATAMS010000494.1:0-17664 GCA_036260495.1 Thermoanaerobaculia bacterium | reverse complement strand
AGTTGATCGAACTGGACTACGAAATATTCGACAATCTTACTCCCGATCACGAAGGCAATCCCGAACAGTGGGCACCAGTTTTCATGGATCATCCAGAAACATGGAGGCTGCTCGTGACGCCATCAAACGCAATCGTCGGCTACTGGCACTTCGTACCGCTCTTTGCAGACGAATTCGAGCTAGCAGCCAATGGCAACCTTCTCGACAGCGACGTCACGACTAACAAAGTTAAGATATTCGAGTTTCCAGGCAGTTATTCTGCCTACTTTGTTACCTTCGGTTTGCGCGCGCAATACAGACGTACGAAAGGGTTCAAACTCCTAATGCACTCCTTCTTTGACGTGCTTGGGTCTCTCGCAAAGGACGGAATCTATATCGATCAAGTCTGCGCCAACGCTTATACAGACAGTGGCACTGCTTTGTGCAAGACGTTCGGGATGAGTCCTACTTGCACTCATAGCGAGCGAGGTACGATTTTTCGCTCCAAAATGGATGACATCCTTGCGTCGGAGGCGTGCGCCGACTATGCGGAATTGCGGCGGGTTTATGCAAACCGGCCGTCAAGAGCGTGACCCAAATAGCATGACGTTCGAACCGGCAAGTTGGAGTTTGGGGAAACGTTGAGCAACTGGATCGAGCGCAGCCATCAGCGCCGCCAGAGGCGGAGGGAGCCCGAGAGCCAGCCCTGCAGCCGAAAGAATGTGAAAGGAGTCCCGTGCATACACATGAATACCGACCCGCTGAGCGATATTGATGATATGTTGAACCGAGTATTCGGTCAGGCCGACTGTCGTGCCGTTATAGAACGTCTGGACGACTGCCGCATCTGTTCCACGCAAGCCTGTTCTTAGATGGTGTAGGCCGTCAGACGAGTCGAACTCAAGCGCAATCGTCCCGCCTGAGCGAACCACTCGGGCGAGTTCGGAGATCACGCGCTCAGCGTCACAATGATTTACAACACTTCCAACGCAGATCGCTGCGCCGACGCACTCCGATTTCAGAGGTAACTGCATGGCGTCTGAAACGATGCCGCGCTGAGCAATTAATCGGCTGACGACCAAGTCAACGTGGATCTGTTTCTCCGGTAGGAGGTCATAGGTCTCGCCTCCCGATCCGATGTTCGAGATCAAGACGTGTGACCCACTTGGGATGTAAAGTCTAGAAAGAAGGCGTCTGATTCGTCGGCGCGTTATCGCGTGCCAAAAATCATATCGCCAAACGGATTCGTGCTCGTAGAACTCTCGGGTCGATTGATAATCAGGGGTTATCGTTTCTTGACTACGCATCTACCCTTAAGGAGTGACGCAGGAGTTCGTTTCCCTACCCGGAGCCGAGAAAATCGACGGGAGGGGTGGTATTCGATACCGCGGGACCATCGTTCCGATTCCGATAACCGACCTGGACCCGGGCAGCAACCTGTTGACGTACCAGCGAGGCGCATTGCCCGGGTCGGCGACGAAGGCGTAGACCTCCGCGCGCGGACCGGCAATGAACGCCTCGCTGGTAACGCCTACGATCACATGAACGGATTCTCGTCGGCGGTTGGGCCGTAGATGGAGGGCAGCGCCACATCGAGCGAACGAAGGTAGGTGCTCAGTTGGCCGCGGTGGTGGTAGGTGTGGTTGAGGAGGATGGCGCGGACGACGGCCATCTTTGGGGCGGCGAAGACCGTGTGGCCGGCGACCTGCCCTTCCCAGTTGGAGAGGAGATCCTCGTCGGACATTGGGGCGAGCAGGCGCTTCGCTTCGGCCACGTTCGCGTCGAATGCCGCCACGATGTCTGCGGTGGTCTCGGGCATTTTGCTGTCGCCGCCTTTTGCCAGATCGAAGGTCGATGTCTGGATGGCGGCAGGGATTCGGACCTGCACGCTGGCGATGTGGTTGGCGAGCTCGCCGAGGGTGCGGGCTTTTGCGTGGGGCTTCCAGGACAGCTTGTCTGCGGGGATGCGCTCGAGCAGCCGCCGCGTCGTGGCGGATTCTTGTTCGAATTCCATCAACATCGGATCAATTGCTTTCATGGGCTTCTCCTTCACTTCGTTCATTGGATGGTTGTGGCGAGTTTCGCAAGAATGGCATTCCAGCCTTGCGTATGAGGCTCTCGTTTCTCCACGGGCAACAACTCATGCGTCAATACGACCTCTGTGTTTTCTTCTCCGCGGTCGAGGAGATCGATGGTGACGACCGTGTCGCGAACGTTTTCGGACGGGTCTTCCCACGTCCAGGTGAAAACGAGGCGCGACGGCGGCTCCACGACGCGGTATTCGCCGGTTGCGTAAAACGGATTGCCGTCCGGCAGTTTCCGCATCGCGATTCGAAACCTTCCCCCCGGCCGCGCCTCGGCCTCCACCGAGGGATTTTCGAATCCATCGGGCGAGAACCATTGCATCAATTCCTGCGGATCGCTCCAGGCGCGAAAGAGGCGTTCCTTCGACGCGCGAAATGTTCTGCGGACGACTACGGCTGCATCATTCACGTGACTTCTCCTTCCGTTTAGCGTTTCGCTCGAGGTGACGCTCGAGCGAGTCGAATCGGGATTCCCAGAACCGGCGTGTTTTCTCGATCCACTGGATTGCTTCGTCGAGAGGTGTGGAGCTGAGACGAAGGCGGTGAACGCGTCCGTCGATTTTTCGCTCGATGAGACCGGCCTCCTCGAGGACGCGAAGGTGTTTCGAGATCGCCGGCGACGACATGTCGTGCGGCTCCGCCAGATCGCCGACCGATGACTGCCCGTCACGAGCAAGCTGCGCCAGGATGCCGCGCCGGGTGCTGTCGGCGAGGGCTCTGAAGACGCGATCGAGATCCTGGGGACTGTTAACCATTTGGTTAAGTGTATTGGAGTCGTGTGACCGAGTCAATGGCGCGGCTTTCCCGGCTGCGGCGTTCTGGAAAGCGGAATGTTGGATGTGGGCTGTTGAGTGTTGGATGTTGAAAGGCAAGTCAACGCCTCGTTCATTCAACATCCAGCACTCAACACTCAACATCCAACATGCAGCCTTTCGAAGAGCGGAGGAAAAACCTCAACGGTCCTCCGCGATACCCGTGGCATCCTTACTTCATGGATCGCCGCGAATGGCTGGAGACGAACGGCATCGGCGGTTACGCGAGCTCCACCGTTTGCGGAATCAACACGCGGCGCTATCACGGGCTGCTCGTCGCGGCCACGAAGCCGCCGGTGGGTCGGGTCGTGCTGCTCTCGAAGCTCGACGAGCGCATTACGATCGGGGGGCCGGCCATAGACCTCGGCGCCAATCAGTTTCCCGGCGCCATCCATCCGCGCGGATTCAAGCATCTGCTCTCGTTCGAGCGGGGACTATTTCCGGCGTTCGAATATGCCGCCGAGGGAGTGAGGATGCGGAAGACGGTGGCGGCGATTCAGGGCGAGAACACGACCGTCATCGTTTATGAATTGCTGGAGTCGCCGGCGGAGGTGACGCTGGAGTTGCGGCCGTTCATCGCGGGGCGCGACTATCACTCGCTCGTTCATGTGAACGATGCGGTTCATCGCGATGCGGCGTTCGACGACGGCATCTTCGCGCTGCAGCCGTACGACGGGATGCCAACGCTTTTTCTGAGTGTGCCCGAGGGAGCGTTTCATCCGGCGCCGGACTGGTACTTCAACTTCGAATACGCGATCGAACAGGAGCGTGGGCTGGAAGCGCATGAGGATCTCTTCACGCCGGGGACGTTGACGCGCACGCTGGCGAAGGGTACGCCGCTCGTCATCATCGCGTCGACATCCGATCCGCGCAGCCGCGACGGATGGGCGCTGTTCGACGCCGAGCGACGACGCCGCGAAGCGATCGCGAACGCTGCGCCGATGCCGGGGCGGTTCGGACGTGCGCTCGCGCTCGCGGCCGATCAGTTCATCGTCCGGCGCGGCGTCGATCGGAAGACGATCGTTGCCGGTTATCACTGGTTCACCGATTGGGGGCGCGACACGATGATCGCGCTGCCTGGCCTTTGTCTGACCACGCGCCGCTTCGAAGACGCGCGCAGCATCCTGCTCGCATTCGCTGAGTGCGTGAGCGAGGGAATGCTGCCGAACCGATTTCCTGACGGTGGCAAAGCTCCCGAGTACAACACGGTCGATGGCACGCTCTGGTTTTTCATCGCCGCGCAACGCTATCTCGAAACCAGCGGCGACGAGGCCTTCGTGCGCGACACGCTGCTGCCGGTGCTGCTCGACATCGTTGCCTGGCACCAGCGCGGGACGCGGCACAACATCCACGTCGATGACGACGGCCTGCTCGTCGCCGGCAGCATCGGCGATCAGCTCACCTGGATGGATGTGAAGATCGGCGACTGGGTGGTCACGCCGCGTCACGGCAAAGCGGTCGAGGTGAACGCGCTCTGGTTCAACGCGCTGATGATTCTCGCGAACTTCGAGCAGCGATGTGGATCTTCGGATGCCTCGATCGCGCATGCAGCCGCCGCCGATCGCGTTCGCGCGCGCTTCCGCGAGGTTTTCTGGAACGAGGATCGCCGTTGTCTTTACGATGTGATTCGCGGCGATGAGCGCGACGCCAGCATTCGCCCGAATCAGATCTTCGCCATCAGCCTTCCGCATTCGCTTCTCGACGGCGCCGATGCGGAGAACGTCCTTCGTATCGTCGAAAGGCACTTGCTGACGCCGCGCGGATTGCGGTCGCTGTCGCCGGAAGATCCTCGCTTCACCGGCACCTACATCGGCGATCCTCGCGCGCGCGACGCCGCCTATCACCAGGGAACCGTCTGGTCCTGGCTTCTCGGTCCCTACATCACCGCGCTCGTCCGCGTGCGAGGCGAAGCCGGCATCGCCGAAAGCCAGCGCATCGTCAAAGCCTTCCAGCCCCACCTCGAAGAATCATGTATCGGCACGATCTCCGAAATCTTCGACGGCGCCCCACCGCACGCCCCGCGCGGCTGCGCCGCACAAGCGTGGAGCGTGGGCGAGATTTTGCGCGCGGCGGTGGAGGATTTGGGGATGGGGCGTAACGCCGCTCTTTGACGATGCGCACTGATTGCCTGCAGACCTTCACGAGAGTAGGCCGGAAAGTTCCTCGACGCCTGGTGTTGCAACGTCATGCGCACAGAATCGAGCCGATGAAGAAATTCGCCCAGACTTTGCGAAACCGCTAGGCATTGATCCTCAACTGGTTCGACGCAAAGGACGGGATCGGAGCACTCTGTCTTCGCCGAGGTTCGGGCATGCCGGCCTGTCAGTACGCAGCGTGGTGCCTGGGATCATTCAAGACTTACATCACGTGACCAAAGCCAAACGCACTCCCCTCCCAGAGAATCACGCCCTCAACGTCACCCGAACGTCTGCTCGAATGCTCCGTTTCCGGTGTCATGAGTGATATAGACCGCTCTTCCGTGATTGCTCCCGGCACGCGCATCGGGCCGTACGAGGTCGTCTCCCTGCTTGGCGAGGGAGGGATGGGTGAGGTTTATCGCGGGCGTGATCCGCGACTTGGGCGCGATGTGGCCATCAAAGTCCTCACGCATGACTCCGCGCGCGACAGCGACGCCACTGCGCGATTTGAGCGTGAAGCACGCGCGGTTGCCTCGCTCTCGCATCCGAACATCCTGGCCATCTTCGACCTCGGGCACCACGAGGGGACGCGTTACGTCGTGACCGAGTTGCTGGAAGGGGAAACCCTGCGCGAGCGCATTCACGACACGCCGATGAACTGGCGGAAGTCGGTCGAGATCGGAGCGGAGATCGCCGAGGGGCTTGCGGCGGCGCACTCGCGATCGGTGGTCCATCGCGACCTCAAACCGGAGAACATCTTTCTCACACACGACGGCCGCGTCAAAATCCTCGACTTCGGCCTCGCGCAGGTTGATCCGTTTCTCGTTTCGGGCGATCAGGCCAATCTGCCGACCACGCGATTCAAGACCGGTCCAGGCACCGTCATCGGAACCCTCGGCTATATGGCGCCGGAACAACTTCGCGGTGAGTCCGTCGAGCCGAGCGCCGACATCTTCTCGCTCGGCTGTCTTCTCTTCGAGATGGTCACTGCGCGGAAACCGTTCTTGCGCTCCTCGGGTGCGGCGACGATCGCGGCGATTCTCAAGGAAGACATCCCGCGCGATTCGTTGAGCGACGTTGTTCCGCTCGAGCTCCAGCGGATCATCGAAGGCTGCGTCGAAAAAGTTCCCGTTGACCGTTTTCAATCCGCTCGGGATCTCGCGCTGACCTTGCGCGCGATCGGCAGCAGTTCATCAGTGATCAGCGGTCTCCTCAATGACGTGGAGCGCCGGCCGGCCAAAAAATCGAAATCGATCGACTCCATCGCCGTGCTCCCGTTCCAGAACGTCGGCAACGATCCCGAGACCGAATACCTCAGCGAGGGGATCACCGAGGGGATTATCAATCGGCTATCGCAACTGCCGAAGCTGAAGGTCATGGCCCGCAGCACCGTGTTTCGCTACAAGAATCGCGAAGGCGATGCGCAGGCCGTGGGGCGCGAATTGCGAGTGCGCGCCGTGGTCACGGGCCGGCTGCAGCATGTCGGCAGCCGGCTGGTCATCAATGTCGAGCTGGTCGACGCCATCGACGGCGCCCAGCTTTGGGGCGAGCGCTACAACCGCGAGCTCGCCGACCTGATGCAACTGCAGGACGAGATGTCGCGCGAGGTCGCCGAGAAACTCAGACTCAAACTGACCGGCGCGGAGAAAAAGCGCCTGCGCAAACGCAGCACTGAAAACACGGCCGCGTATCAGCTCTATCTACGTGGCCGCCATCAGTGGAACAAGCGCAACGAAGAGGCCTTGCACAAGAGCATCGCCTTTTTCCGCGAGGCCATCGATGCCGATCCGTCATTCGCCAGCGCCTACGCCGGCATGGCTGACAGCTACATCACACTCGGCACCAACATTCCGCTTCCGCCTCGGGAAGCGATGCCGCGCGCGAAGGCCGCGGCCCGGCGCGCCGTGGAGCTCGATCCCACGCTCGCCGAAGCGTGGGCGTCGCTGGCCGCTGTGAAATGGTGGTACGACTGGGACTGGGACGGTGCGGAAGCTGACTATCACCGCGCCATCGCACTCAATCCGAATTACGCCGCCGTTCACGACAGCTTCGGCATGCTGCTCTGCGCGCGCGGACGTTACGACGCGGCGAGCGAGCAGTTCGCGAAAGCAGCCAGCCTCGATCCGCTCTCGCTGATTGTCACCGTTCACGCGGGCTGGCCGCACTACTTCGCGCGCCAGTACGACGTTGCCCTCGCGCAATTCGAGAAGGCGCTCGAGCTCGACGACCACTTCGTCCCCGCCCACGGCTGGCGCGGCATGGCCCTCAGCCAGCAGGGCCGCCACAACGAAGCGCTAAAAGCGTTCGAGCGCGGCCTCGCCGTCGACCGCGTTCCAATCCTGATGGCGATGTTAGGCCACGCCCACGCCGTCGCCGGCCACCGCAAAGAGGCGGAGGAAGCTCTCGCCGCGCTCACCGCAGAATCAAAATCGCGCTACATCTCGCCCTACGATTTAGCACTCATCCACGCCGCCCTCGGCGACACCGACCGCACAATCGCCGCGCTGCACGAAGCGCTCGAAGATCACTCCGCCTGGATGGTCTTCCTGAACATCGATCCACGGCTGGATTCAATGCGAGGGGTTCCTGAATTTGAGGAGCTGGCGAAGAAGCTACGGTAGGGCGCGTTTGCGGGCTTTCTTACGCGCTTGCGCTGCAATCCGGGCATCCAGTTCCTTCATGCCAATCGTGCGACCGGCTTTGTAGTCCGCCAGCGCGGCATCGGTTTGCGCGATGCTTTCGGGCGTCACGGCCCATGCCTCGCGAACAACGATTACTCGAACAAGAGAAGTCATCACGCCTCCATCCGGCAGCACTTCCACTCTGCATCTGAAGCGTTAGATTACCTCGGCTATGTTTTATCCGCGCAGCTCCGCCTTGAACGCGATAAACCCCGTCGGCGGAGGGACCGCCCCTGCTTGCCGCAGCTTGGAGGCGAGTTGGCCGCGATGGTAGCTGGAGTGATCGACAACGTGGATTAGCAGGTCGTGTAATGGATGGTGATCAGCCGCTCCGCTCAGGAATTGAAACGCGATTTCAGATGAAAGCGCGGCGTCTGAGAGCTGTTGAAGGAATAGGTTGCGGCGCGTCTCGACGTCCGATAAATGGTCTGCGAGGACGGCGATATCTCCGGCGACCCAATCAGGGATCGATTGCGGACTGATGCCGTTCCAGCGTTCGAGCCAAGCCCATTCCGCGGCCGTGATGTGGGCAATGACATCGCGGATGCTCTTGTAGCTGCCGCCGAGGTCCCGGTTGACCTCCTCGGGCGAAAGGCTCGTGGCCGCGCGCAGGAGCAGGTTGTTGGCCCAGTCGTTGTAGCGATACAGCTCTATGATTTCGTTTGTGTTCATCAGAGTAGCCACCTGAGGAACCATCAGCTAGGTCACTCTCAACGCTATTTACCCAAGCCGTATACGAGCCGGAGAAAGGAGTTTGCCACGTCGCGTTCCGAGTATTCAGGATGACGTCGTCGAATGCCCGCGATTGCTGTCTCTCGAACGGCGTCGCTGAGCTCAATTGCGACCTGAACGCGGCCCGAGGGACCCGCTTTACGGTACAGAGCTAATTGAACCGCTGCTGCGCGAGCGCTCGTATCGCTGAAGGGTTCCGAAGCCGTCTTTTTCGGGTCCATACCCGATGACAGCATACCTCGGACGCGCACCGTTGCCATGTAGACGTGATTATTTTGAACCACAGAGACGACGAGAGCACTGAGGCCTCCGCGTCCTCTGAGTCTCTGTGGTAAAGGCCTCTCGGAGGGCTAGAAGCCCGGCATCGAGCCCGCAAACGTCGCGCCTCGCGCCGCGGGCTCAAACAGAGCTGTGCGGCCGCGTCTCGCAAGAAATGCATAGACCCGATCACCGCTCGCCAACATCTGTATCGATCGTGGCCCATCCCAGCCTGAACATCTGCTGATGGATGAATACTCGGTCTCGATGGTGTCGCCTGGATGAACACGGGTTTCCGATCGAATCACGCGAAGAACGCGCGCCTCAACCTTGACCTCGCGGTTCACCTCGAAATCGAAGAATGGGCAGCCCGGCGGCTTGGCGAACCTTCGATGTACCTGAACGGAGGAAACCTGAATGTACAGAACCTCCGGCGCTTTCCTCTGCATGTCTTTGTAAACGTCGGGCGGAAGTTCAGCCAGAACGGCTGTTGTAATCGTCAGCAATGCGGCAATGACCAGGCAACGCTTACGTATGAGAAACTCTGAGGACATAAACCCTCGTTGGGCTGGAGAAATCTTATGACCACAGAGACACAGAGGTCGCAGAGCTATGGTTTCAAACTCTGTGTCCTCAGTGTCGCTGTGGTCCAGTTTTTCCGATCGTCCATCACAAGACGGTCGAGAGTTTTTTTGCGGGATCGTCGTCTATCGAATAGGCGATGCAACGTCACCTACACCCCCACCCTTTCCGCTGCCGCGTATCCCTCGACCGCTTCGTCCTCATAACCGCCGTGATATTCGCGGGTGTCGGGGCGTTTGATCTGGCTGTGGGGGACGATGCGATCGCGGCGGGTGCTGCGGAAGTCGTCGAGGGACTTGAAGCCCCGGGCGTCCATGAATGCGGCCATGCCTTCGGTCAGCGTTTTGATTACGTTCGGGCCGATGGCGTGGTCCAGCATCGCGGCAGTACAGACCTGGGTCGTGCCGCAGCCGAGTAAGAAGTAATTGAGAGCGTGATCGAAATTGGCGATGCCGCCGATGCCGGAGAACTCCTTATCGGGGAACTCCCTTGTCAATTGCGACATTTTGGCGAGTGACAGCGGGAGGATTGCGGGCCCGCCGAGGCCGCCGGAGGAGACGTAGCCGTCGACGTTCATCTCGAACTCAAGCGTGGCGGGATCGATCACCGGGAGCGACGGGAACGTGTTCGATGACACGACCGCGTCCGCGCCGCCGCGGAAGCAGGCTTCGGCTTCCTCAATGATGTTGGCAGTTGCCGGTGTCAGCTTCACCCACACCGGAATCTTCGAGACCTGTTTCACCGCCTGCGTGACGACGGAACAGAGCACTTTGTCTTTGCCGACGTTCGAGCCCATGTCGACGCGGTCCATGTGCGGGCAGGAGAAATTCAGCTCCAGCGCGTCGGCGCCTTCGTCCTGCAACGCCTTGGCGAGTGTCTGCCAGTTGCCCAGCTCTTTGTCGTTGCCGGAGCCGGCCATGATCGAGCCGACGATGATGTGTTTCGGATAAGCCTTCTTGATTGCGGCAAGTTTGCCGAGCCACCAGTCCAGCGGCTTGTCGGAAATCAGCTCCCAGTTCCACGATGCCATGACGGTCGTGCCTGGCCTCTTGTTCATCGACAGGCGTGTTCCCTGATCCTCGGAGCGGAGAAACTTTGTCTTCGGCCCTTTGACGTTGACGACGGGATGCAGGCCGATCGTTTTCGTGACGATGCCGCCCCAGCCCGCTTCGAAGGCGCGGATGATGTTCGCATCGGACTCCGTCGGCGGCGCGGATGCCAGCAAAAAGGGATTCTCGAATCGGATTCCGGTAAACGTCGTCGACAGATCGGCCATGGGTTCCTCCTGATTTGGGAAAGCGCGAATTGTATACAAGGTTGTGCAGATCGAGTCGTGCGAGCTCGCGCTGACGTTGATGTGTCACTTTCTGCGCGCAGTCATAACGGCTAGACTTCGCCTCCATGAAGATCGCCGCCGCTGTACTCCTTCTCGCAGCTACGAGTTTGTTCGCGCAGCAGAATCCGGATGCCGTGAAGAACGCGCGTCCGGCCGACACGCCGAAGCCGGCCGTTGCAAAGCCTTCCGAGGCGGCGCCGCCTCCGAAGGAATCGCCGGTGCCTGCTGCGCCGGCGCCGAAGGAGCATCCGCTTTCGGCGTTGCCGTACACGCCGAGTCTCGACATTCCGTCGATGGACCGGACGGCGAATCCGTGCGTGGATTTTTATCAATACACGTGCGGCGGTTGGATGAAGAACAATCCCATCCCCGGCGATCAGGCGTCGTGGAGCGTTTACGGCAAGGTGACCGAGGAGAACGAAGAGTACCTCTGGGGAATCCTGCTCGACGCCGCGAAGCCGCGTGCGGATCGGACGGTGGTGCAGCAGAAGATCGGCGATTTCTTCGATGCCTGCACGGATGAGTCACACGTCGAGGAGCTTGGCGCGAAGCCGTTGCAGCCGCTGCTGGACGAGATCGCTGGGCTGAAGGCGAAGAGCGGGTTGGCGGCATTTATCGCACATCAGCATCTGCGCTCGAACGGGAACGGCTGGATCTTTGGCTTTGGATCGACGCAGGATTACAGCGATGCGTCGAGTGTGATTGCCGAGGCCGGCGCGGGCGGGTTGGGGTTGCCGGACCGCGATTACTACACCAAGACCGACGCGAAATCGAAAGACATTCGCGAGAAATACGTCGCGCACATCGCCGCGATGCTGGAGTTGATCGGCGAGTCGAAAACCGAGGCGAAGAAGGATGCGGCGACGGCGATGCGCATTGAGACGGCGCTTGCCACGGCATCACTCACGCGTGTTGAAAAGCGCAATCCGTACAACCTCGCGCACAAGATGACGGTCGCGGAGTTGAGCAAAATCGCGCCGGCGTTTGAATGGAAGTCCTACCTCGCCGAGAGCGGCGTGATCGGAAATGTGAGCACGCTGAACGTCACCGAGCCGAAGTTCTTCGCGGCCGTCGAGAAAGAGATCAAGTCGGTTCCGCTGGCGGATTGGAAAGCGTACCTGCGCTGGCACGCCGTTCACGCCCGCGCGCCGTATCTCTCGAAGAAGTTCGTAGCGGAGGATTTCAACTTTTATCGCAAGACGCTGCGCGGCGTGAAGTCGATGCCTCCTCGCTGGAAGCGTTGTGTCCAGCTCGTCGACCGCGATCTCGGCGAAGCGCTCGGCCAGGAGTTCGTGGCCAGGACGTTCACGGCGGAGACGAAGGCGAAGACCGTCGACATGACCAAGCGCATCGAGACGGCGATGGAAGACGAGATCAAGAACCTCGACTGGATGACGCCTGCGACGAAAGAGCGTGCGCTGGAAAAGCTTCACGCGGTCGCGAACAAGGTCGGCTATCCCGATCGCTGGCGCGACTACAGCTCGCTGAAAATCGAACGTGGCGATTTCCACGGCAACACGACGCGGGCGACATTGTTCGAGTCGCAGCGCGATCTGGCCAAGATCGGCAAGCCGGTCGATCGCGATGAGTGGGGCATGACGCCGCCGACCGTCAACGCGTACTACAACCCGCAGATGAACGACATCAACTTCCCCGCCGGTGTGCTGCAGCCGCCGCTGTACGACGCGAAGCTCGACGACGCGCCGAACTACGGCAACACGGGCTCGACGATCGGCCACGAGCTGACGCACGCGTTCGACGATGAAGGCCGGCAGTTCGATGCGAAGGGAAATCTGAAGGATTGGTGGACGGCCGACGACGCGAAGAAGTTTGAAGACCGCGTGAACTGCGTGCGCGATCAGTACGCGACGTACACGATCGTCGATGACATCAAGATCAATTCGAAGCTCACCTCAGGCGAAGACGTCGCCGACCTCGGCGGCACGCTGCTGGCGTACATCGCGTGGAAGGCGGCCGATCCGAATGACACGCAGCCGATCGACGGCTTCACGCCCGATCAGCGTTTCTTCATCGGCTTCGCGCAGTGGGCGTGCGAGAACCAGCGTCCGGAGAATCTGCGCGCGAACGCGATCACGAATCCGCATTCGCCCGGCAAGTACCGGATCAACGGGATCGTCTCGGATCTGCCGCAGTTCCAGAAAGCGTTCGATTGCCCGGCGAGCGCGCCGATGGTGAACAAGAAGGCCTGTCAGGTGTGGTGATTGTGTGGGGGTCGCGGTTCGGGGGTCGGGAGTCGGAGCCTGATCCCCGTGTACCGCGAGCGTGCCTCGTCATTGATCGGATGTCGTTTGTCGAGAAACTTCGATTAATTCGCCGGTCCTTCTCCGACTCCCGACTCCCGACCTCGCGGCCTACGCGTCGAGGTACTTGCCGACAGTCGCCGACACTTGCTCCATGTCCAGCGGCTTGCGGAAGATGCCTTGAACGCCGTTTGGACAGCGCTGGTGGATGACGTCATCGGGAAGCGCGGCGGTGGCGAACGAGGTGATCACGAAAACCGCGGGCAGGTGATCGAGTGCTTTGACCGAGGGATCGGAGACGAGCGCTTCGAGCGAGTCGAGCAGATCGACGCCGCTCATCTTCGGCATCATCAGATCGAGGAGCATCACCGAGTAGCGGTTGGTGACGATCTGATGCAGTGCCTCGACTCCGTCGCGCGCGCCATCGACATCGATTGCGTAGTTCAGGTGCAGATAGTCGATGAGCAACCGTCGAACAGCTTCGTCATCCTCGACGACCAGAACGTTCGCGTTGGCCATTGGCACCATCCGATGGTAGCTCTAGCATAAAGTCCGCCAAACTGAAGTGCGAAGAGCGAAGGGTGAAGAGTGAAAAAAGAGCGGCTGGTCTTTCACTCTTCACTCTTCGGCTGGCGGCTCGCTCATTGCTAAGTGAGCGGTCTCGGATCAAAGCAAAAGGATGGTTGATGGAAGGACGAAGTGACGAATCAAAGCAGGATGCAGAAGCCGATGCTCCTGTCGAGCGAGCTGAGCTGATCGACACGGTGACGCCACCGAAGAAGAAGGCGTCACCTCGCAAGCGAGCCGCAAAAGCCAAGGTGCCCGCCGCAGATACGCCGAAGAAGAAAACGAAGGCCGCACCCCGCAAGCGCGCGCCGAAAGTCGATCGCGTGACCGAGGTCGCGCAGGCGGTCGGCGCGGACGTCGTGCCGCACATGACGATCGAGGTGGACTCTCCGCGGAAGGAAATGCCGGCGATTGAAAACGCGAAGTCCGGCGACAGCCTTCTCAGCGATTGGGACTACCACCTCTTCAATGAAGGCAGCCATCTGCGGCTGTGGGAAAAACTCGGTGCGCATCCGCACACGCGCGATGGCGTGCCGGGAACGATGTTCGCCGTCTGGGCTCCGAACGCGGCCGCGGTCAGCGTGATCGGCGACTGGAACAATTGGACGCCCGATCACAACCCTCTCGAAAATCGCGGGCCTTCCGGCATATGGGAAGGCTTCGTGCCAGCCGTCAGCAAAGGCGCGCACTACAAGTTCAACATCCGTTCGATCTACAACGGCTATCACGTCGACAAGGCCGATCCGTTTGCCGTGATGCACGAGACGCCGCCGGCGACGGCATCGGTCGTCTGGGACCTCGATTTCGAATGGAACGACGACGCCTGGATGGCGCAGCGCGCGACACGCAACGCGTTTTCCGCGCCGATGTCGATTTACGAAATGCACATCGGCTCGTGGCGGCGCACGCCGGGCGATGACGGCGTCGAACGCCCGCTCACGTATCGCGAGCTGGCCCGTCCGCTCGCCGATTACCTGCGCAAGATGAACTTCACGCACGTCGAGTTGCTGCCGGTGATGGAGCATCCTTTTTATGGTTCGTGGGGCTATCAATGCACCGGCTACTTCGCGCCGACGAGCCGCTACGGAACGCCGCAGGATCTGATGTATCTCATCGACGTCCTGCATCAGCACGACATCGGCGTCATTCTCGATTGGGTGCCGTCGCACTTCCCCACGGACGAGCATGGCCTGTCGTATTTCGACGGCACGCATTTGTACGAGCACGCCGATCCGCGCAAAGGGTTCCAGCCTGATTGGGGCTCGCTCGTCTTCAACCTCGGGCGGCGCGAAGTGCAATCGTTCCTTCTGTCGAGCGCGATCTACTGGCTCGGCGTTTACCACGCCGACGGATTGCGCGTCGATGCCGTCGCCTCGATGCTCTATCTCGATTATTCGCGCAAACACGGCGAATGGATTCCGAACGAGCACGGCGGACGCGAGAATCTCGAAGCGATCGCGTTCCTTCGCCGTCTCAACGAGGACGTTTACGAGGCCTATCCCGACGTGCAGGTGATCGCTGAGGAGTCGACGTCGTGGCCAATGGTGTCGCGGCCGACCTACATCGGCGGACTCGGCTTCGGCATGAAGTGGGACATGGGCTGGATGCACGACACGCTGCGCTACTTTGCGCTCGACTCCGTGCACCGCAAGTTCCATCACAACGATCTGACTTTCCGGATGATGTATGCGTTCGCCGAGAACTTCCTGCTGCCGCTGTCGCATGACGAAGTCGTTCACGGCAAGGGCTCGCTGATCCGCAAGATGCCGGGCGACGAATGGCGCCGCTTCGCCAACCTGCGCCTGCTCTTCGCGCACATGTACTCGCAGCCGGCCAAGAAGCTGATCTTCATGGGCGGCGAGTTTGGACAGTCGCGCGAGTGGAATCACGACGCGGCGCTCGACTGGAACGAACTCGACTCGCTTCCGAACGAGACGTTGCAGCGCTGGGTCGAAGATCTCAACAAGGCGTATCGCGACATTCCCGCGTTGCACGAGCTCGATCTCTCGCCCGACGGATTCGAATGGATCGATTGCTGCGACACGGAGAACAGCATCCTCGTGCTGCTGCGCAAGTCGTCGTCGCAGCCGGAACAGCCGGTGGCCGTTGCGCTCAACTTCACTCCCCTGCCGCGCTACAACTACATGATCGGCGTTCCGATCGGCGGTCATTGGTCCGAGGTGCTGAATAGTGACGCGAAGATTTATGGCGGAAGCGGGCAGGGAAACATGGGCGGCGTCGATGCCGCACCGATCCCGCTGCACGGGCGGCGCTGGTCGTTAAACCTCACGCTTCCGCCGCTCGGCGCCGTTTTTCTGATGCCGGACGGGGCGAGCGATCTCGAGGAAGCGGCCGCCGAAGTCGCCCTTGCCTTCGCGAGCTGAGGGTCATTGATATTGCACTTTGATGAGACCGCGACGCTGACGGAGAACACGCCGCCACTCGGCGCGATCGTTCGCGGCGACGGCCGCTGCGAGTTTCGTGTCTGGGCGCCGCAGGTCGAGAAGGTGGAGTTGCACATTGTTGCGCCGGATGAACGCCACATCGCGCTGACGAGAAACGCGCGTGGTTATCACGAGGCCGTCGTCGACACAGGCGCCGGTGCGCGCTACTTCTTTGTCATTAACGGTCGCGAGCGTCCCGATCCTGCGTCGCGCTCGCAACCGGAAGGCGTGCATGAAGCGTCCGAGGTCGTGGCGAGCACGTTCGAATGGCACGATGAGGGATGGAATGGCGTTGATCTCGCGGACTACGTCATTTACGAGCTGCACGTTGGGACGTTCACCGATGAAGGCACCTTCGACGCCGTCATCGAACATCTCGACGAGCTGCGAGACCTCGGCATCACCGCAATCGAGTTGATGCCGGCCGGCCAGTTTCCTGGCACGCGCAACTGGGGCTACGACGGCGTCTACATCGGTGCCGCACAGAATTCTTACGGCGGGACGCTCGGCTTGAAGCGGCTCGTCGATGCCTGTCACGCCCGCGGTCTCGCCCTTCTTCTCGATGTCGTCTACAACCACCTCGGGCCCGAGGGAAACTATCTCGCCGAGTACGGGCCGTACTTTACCGATCGCTACAAAACGCCGTGGGGGCAAGCGCTCAACTTCGACGGACCGCACAGCGATGACGTGCGCTGGTTCTTCATCCACAACGCGCTGCAATGGATCGATGAGTTTCACATCGACGGGCTGCGCGTCGATGCCGTTCACGCCATCGTCGATCGCACCGCCGAGCCGTTCCTGCAGGATCTGACGACCGCTGTGCGGGATCGCGGAAATGCGCTCGGGCGGCACGTCTACACCTTTGCGGAGTCCAACCTCAACGATCCCCGCGTCATCACGCCGAAGGAATCGCTCGGACTCGGGTTCGATTCGCAATGGAGCGACGATTTTCATCACTCGCTGCGCACGTTGCTCACCGGCGAGACTTCCGGTTACTACGCCGGCTACGGACGCACGAGCGATCTCGCCCGCACGCTGACGAGCGGCTATCTCTACACCGGCCAGCATTCTGTTTACCGCGGCCGGAAGCACGGTGTTGTACCGAAGACGCGCGACGGCAGGCAGTTCGTCGTGTTCGCGCAGAACCACGACCAAGTCGGCAACCGCATGACCGGCGACCGGCTGGCGGCGACGGTCTCGCCCGGCAAAGTCCGCATCGCTGCCGCGGCGGTGATCCTTGCGCCGTTCATCCCGATGTTGTTCATGGGCGAGGAGTACGGCGAGACCGCGCCGTTTCAGTACTTCACCTCGCACGCGGACCGCGATTTGATCGAAGCCGTGCGCCACGGACGGCACAAGGAGTTCGCGCGCTTTCAATGGAGCGAAGAACCGCCTGATCCGCACGATGAGGAGACGTTCCGGCGATCGAAACTCCGCCGCGAACCGCTGGACGAGATTCGCGCGCTGTACAAGGAACTACTGCGCCTTCGCGCCTCAACGCCCGCGCTCCGCGAGCTCGATCTCGATGCCGTCGAGACGCACGCGGATGATGAGCTGCGAACGCTGCTCATCAAGCGCCACGACACGCTGCTCGCGTTCAACTTCAGCGAAGTGCCGCGATCGATCGAACTGATGTTCGGTGGCGCGGCATGGACGCCGATGGTCGAAACTGACGTCGCCGTGAATGGAAACGTTCTCACGATGCCGCCCGAATCGTTTGGACTATTTTCAAATTGAAGTGTGAGCCAGGACTTCTCACGCGAAGCCGCGAAGACACGAAGGTCATAGGT